>DATNDC010000196.1:0-7562 GCA_035607055.1 Polyangia bacterium | reverse complement strand
CCGGCGGAACGACCGGCACGACGGGGACGGGCGGCACCAGCGGGCTCGGCGGCGCGAACGCCACCGGCGGCGCAAACGGATCGGGGGGCCTGGGGAGCGGCGGGAGCGGGGCCGGCAGCGGCGGGACCGGCAGCGGCGCCTGTGACGCCACCTCGTGTCCGACCGGTTGTTGCGACCAGAACGGCGGCTGCGTCACCACGGTGTCGATGTCGGCGTGCGGGAAGAGCGGCGGCGCGTGCCAGACCTGCGCCGACGGACAGGTTTGCAGCAACGGCGCCTGCGTCTGCAACGCCAGCTCTTGCCCCTCCGGCTGCTGCGACTCGAGCGGCCAGTGCCAGACGCCGACCTCCACCGCCTGCGGCAAAGGCGGCGGCGCCTGCGCTCCCTGCGGCGACGGCCAGACCTGCGACGCGACCGGAGCGTGCGCCTGCACCGCCGACGCGTGCGGGACCGGCTGCTGCGACGCGACGGGCAAGTGCGTGCGTTACGCGGCGCAGTCGACGGGCGCCTGCGGGACAGCCGGCGCGACCTGCGGTTCGTGCGCCAGCGGCCAGGCCTGCAGCAGCGCGGGCGTCTGCGCCTGCACCCCCTCATCGTGTCCGAGCGGCTGCTGCGACGCGACCGGCAAATGCGTCGCCACCTCGGGGCAGAGCACCAACACCTGCGGCACCAAGGGCGCCGCCTGCGGCGCCTGCAGCTCGGGGCAGAGCTGCAGCGCCGGCGCCTGTAGCTGTGGGGGCTCGAGCTGCCTGGGGTGCTGCTCGAACGGCTCCTGCGTGACGTCGTCGAACACGACCTGCGGCGCCAACGGCGCCGCCTGCACCGCCTGCGGCAACCAGCAGGAGTGCAGCGCGCAGGGACAGTGCGTTTGTGACGCCACCTCCTGCCCCAACGGCTGCTGCGATTCGAGCGGCAAGTGCCAGACCTCCGGGACCACCACCTGCGGCACCAAGGGCGCGGCCTGCGCCAGCTGCGGCAGCGGCCAGGCCTGCAGCAACGGCCAGTGCGTCTGCAACGCCACCTCCTGCGGCAGCGGCTGCTGCAACGGCACGACCTGCGTCATGCAGAGCGGGCAGAGCATGGGGACCTGCGGCAGCGGCGGCGCCACCTGCGCGGCCTGCACCAACGGGCAGACCTGCAGCGGCGGCAAGTGCGTCTGCAACGCCACCTCCTGCCCCAACGGCTGCTGCGATTCGAGCGGCAAGTGTCAGACGTCGACCAACGGAACCTGCGGCACCGGCGGCGCCGCCTGCGCGACCTGCGGGACGGGGACCACCTGCGCGAGCGGCAAGTGCGTCTGCAACGCCAGCTCCTGCGGCGGCGGCTGCTGCAACGGCAGCGCCTGCCTCGGCTACGCCAGCGAGACCAACAGCCTGTGCGGGTCCGGCGGCGCCAGCTGCGCCGCCTGCGGCAGCGGCCAGACCTGCAGCACCGCCAACGGCACCTGCGGCACGACCAGCAGCGGACCCTGCACCTGGAGCGGCGGCCCCAACTCGTCGAGCGGCGAGCTCACCTGCTACTGGTTCGGCCAGGGGACGGCCAAGGGAGGCGGCTGCGGCAGCTTCAAGACCTACTGCGGCTATTGCGGGACCGAGTCCGGCAGCGGCGGCGGCACCTGCCCGACCGGCATCAGCGACAGCGTCCCCAACACCGGCACCCAGTACTTCGCCGCCTTCCCGGTCGGGACCTTCGGGCAAGGGACTTACTGCGGGATGTGCGTCGACGTGAGCTGGATGGGGAAGACGATCACCGCCACCATCGTCGACGAGTGCGCGACCTGCCCGACCAGCAGCCACATCGACCTCAGCCTGTCGGCGGCGGCCGCGCTCGGTCTCGGGCAGGGGTCGGCCACCGGCGACGCCAAGAGCGGCGTGACCTGGAAAGCGGTCGACTGCCCGGTGACCGGCAACATCGTCGGCGTCTTCAACGGGTCGTCCCAGCAGATCTACTTCCAGAACGTCACCTTCCCGGTGGCCAAGGCCGTCGCGGGCGGCCACACGGCGACGCAGGCGTTCGGCTACTGGGACTTCGGCACCGCGGTGGGCGGCATGTCGGTCACGCTCACCGACACCGTCGGCCACACCGTGACCGGGACCATCCCTTCGTCGAGCGGCGGCAGCGTCGGCGTGCAGTTCCCGATGAGCTGCCAGTGACGTCGTCACGGGCGCATGAGGCGCCGAGCTCCGCTCGGGCAACATTCTGCTCGAGGCGCTGGTGGCCCGCGCCGGCGTTGAACGGCAAGCCCGAGCTGAAGGTCGCCGCCGCCCGCCGCGCCCGCTGACGGCGGGTCGGGGCGTAGCTCGCCTCATCCGCCGAGGAAGCGCAGCGCCAGCGCCAGCAGCCGCTGTGCCTCGTCATGCGTCGCGCTCACGTGCAGCCGCATCGACAGACCGTCACGCGTGAGCGTCGCGTGCGAGACGAGCGGCGAGAATCCACTCAGGACGACGAAGGCGTTGGTCGCCAGCCGGCGCTGCAGCGTCGGCCACTCCTCTTCCCAGTGGCGAACCTCTCCCTCGGTCGTGAACTGTCCGTCGAGGTCGAGGAACACGCCGTCGTCGTCGAGGCCGATCACCGCGCTGACCGCGCCCGGGACCTCCATCCCGTACAGCACGGGCGGCACGCCTCCCGCGTGCGCCGAGGTCTTGAAGATGTCGACCGCGCTGATCATCGCCACGCCGTCGAGAGGGATGAGGCCCTCCTCGGCGTCGATCCGCTCGAGCATCGCGGTCCAGTCGGCGGCGCCCGGCGCGCCACCGTCCCGGGCGCCGCCGTCGCCCGCGTCGGGGGGAGCGCCGCCGTCGGGCCGCGGGGGCGGCGCGTGGGGCGCCATGAGCAGCGCCCGGTAGGTGGGCGGCGTGACGATGGCCAGGCCGGGCGCCGCCAGGACGATGATCCGATCGTCGCGCGAGAGCGCGCCCGGCAGCAGCCCCCGGCGCAGGTGGCGCTCGCCGACGGGCCGGCCGCCCTGGGTGCGCCAGGCGATCACCCGGTCGGTCGCCTTGGCCCCGCGGTTGAGCGCGGCGCGCAGGGCGGCGTCGTCGAGGCGGTGGCGCGCCGCCAGGAAGGTCACGCTGGGATCGAGCGGGTGCGGCGTGGCGATCAGCAACGCGTCGAACGCCTCGAAGAGATCGAGGCCGGTCCCCTCCAGCAGGTCCCGCCGGTCGGGCAAACGCTGGAGCAGGGTGTCGACCGGCGCGACGTAGTCGGTGCCGCGCAGGCGATCGAGCCGCAGCAGCACGGTGAGGCGAGACCCCTTCGGTCCATACGCCGACAGATCTCTGCTGGGCGCCGGCGCGTCGTCGTCCTCCGAGGAGGTGGCGCGCCCGGGCCGCTCGCGGGCGTCGGACTTGGCGGCCAGGGTCCCCTCGGCGGCGGGCGCGCGGTGGTGCGCGCGGTGCGGGACGTGCGCCGTCCCCTTGCCGCCCGCCGGACCGCCGAGCGGCAGGTCCTTGACCTCGTCGAGCTTGAGGCCGGTGAGCTCGATGTCCACCGGGCCGCTCGGCCGCCGCGCGCCGAGCACGAGCGGGAGCCCGATCAGCGCCAGGTGGACCAGCACCGACAGGCCGAGCGCGAGGCTCCAGCGCCGAGACATCGCCCGCGCCATTATACGCGCGGCTTCCCCGCCCGGGTTTGCGCTAGGCTGATCGCGTGAGCGCCGCTCAGCCGAGATTGAAGCGCGCGGCCACGATGGCAGCCGCCGGGGCGACGCCGACGGTGAGGACCGCCCCCTCGCGCGGCCACTCCTGGACGATGTCGGCGAGCGCGGCCGCCAGGAAGCTCCCCGCCACCCGCGCCGCCGCGGCGTCGCTGGAGGTCGCGTCGGCGGCGATGAGCCGCCCGCCCGGCCGCAGCATCGGGGTCAGCGCCGAGATCCAGCGCTCCGCCTCGCCGGGCGGCAGGCCCGCGACGTTCTCCACCACCAGGGCCGGCAAGGTCCCGGGACGAAACGGGAGCTCAGCCGCGGCCAGCGCGACGTCGAGCGGCCGTGTCTCCTTGCGCGCGCGCCGGTACGCCCGCAGGGCCGTGGGCCGCTGCTCGCTCTCCACGAGGAGCAACGTCCGCCCGCCGCGCGCCAGCGCCGCGCCCAGCCAGGAGGGGCCGAGGACGACGACGGGCGCGCGCCCGTCCGCGCCGCCGCCCGCGGGGGCCGTCCAGCGCAACAACGCCTCCAGCGCCGGCTGGCTGCCCAGGGGACCGGAGAGCAACGGACCGCGCATCTGGCGGCGGAAACTACCATGAGCTTCTGCCTGCGGCTCGGTCCCACGGCGCCGGCGGAGAAAATCGGCGGCAAGGCCCGCTCGCTGCTGAGGTTGGCCGCCGCCGGGCTGCGCGTCCCGCCGGCCCTGGTGGTGACCTCCGATCTGTTCGCGGCGCTGCGGGCGGGCGGCCCGCCGCTGCCCAAGACGCTCGCCGCGCCGGGCGCCCTGGCCGCGCTCGAGGCGGCGGTGCGCGCGCTCGTCGCGGCTCCGCTGCCGCCCGGGTTCCGGGCCGGCTTGGCCGCGGAGCTGGCAGCGCTCGACGGCGGGCCCTCGCCGCGCTTCTCGGTCCGCTCGTCGGCTGCGATCGAGGACGACGCCGACACGCTGGGAGCCGGGCTGTTTCTCTCCCGGCTCGACGTCCCCGCCGAGGAGATCGAAGGGGCCCTGCGCGCCGTGCTCGCCTCGGCGCTCGCGCCCGGCGTCCTCGCCTACCTCGAGCGCCGCGCCGTCGCCGTCGAGGCGCTGGGGTTCGCCGTGCTCATCCACCCCTTCACCCCAGGCGACGCCGCCGGGCTGGCCGCGCTCGATTCGTCGCACGGCGCGCCCGCCATCGAGACCCACCACGGCGACGCCTCGGCCGCCCGGGCCGCTGTCTCCGAGGCCCTGGCGCGCCTCGCCGTCCAGCACGGTCCCGTCGAGATCGAGTGGGTGGCCACCGGCGCCGAGGTCACCTTCCTGCAGCTCCGTCCCTACCGGAGGCCGCGCACGCGCGCCCTGCCGCGCGAGCTCCTCGGCTGGCGCTGGGACGCGGCCCACAACCCGCTGCCGCTCTCGCCGGCCCAGGCCGGGTTGGTGGCGTTGGTCGACCGGAGCTGCGATACGGGTCTACGCCAGAAGATCGTCGACGGATACCTCTACTATGCGCACGCGCCGCGCACGAAGTCGGCGCAGAGGTGGCTCGCCGAGTCGCCCTCCGCTGCGCTCAAGCTGCTGGAAGGCCTCACCGACCTCCGTTTGCGCCAGCCGTCCGAGTCCCTGGAGAAGGCGCTCGAAACGTTCGCCGTCATCTATGAGCCGCTGTTCGGCGCCGTTCAGCCCGCGGCGCGCGCGGCGCGGGAGGCGCTGGCCGACTTTCTCCGCCGCCATGGCGTCGACGCGGCGGCGCGGCTCCCGGCCTTGCTGGCCGGCGTCCCCTCGGCGGCCAGCGCGCGCACCGAGCTGGCGCGGGCCTTCGCGCGCGCTCCCGACGCGGCTGCCCGGGCGGAGGCCCGCGCCGCCTATCTGGAGCGCTTCGGCGACGAGTCGCCTTGCTGGGACGTCGCGGAGCCGACCTGGCGCGAGACGCCCATTCGACTCGATCGCCGCCTGCGCGGGCTGGCGGGAAACGAGGCCGCCCCCCCGCCCGACGCCTGGCGGGCCGTGGCCGATTCGATCCGCGCGACCTTGCCGGCGGACGAGCAGGCCGCTTGGGATCGCCTGCTCGACGAGGCGCGCGCCGCCGCGGCCGCCGCCGAGGACGACGACGCGCTCTACGCGCGCGCGCAGGCGTCGGTCCGACAGGCGCTGCTCGTCGAGGGGGTGCGCCTCGCCGCCCGGGGCGTGCTCCACCGCGCCGACGACGTGTTCTGGCTTCCGCTCGATCTCGTGCGGGCGCTCGCGCGCGGCGAGGCGAGCGCCACGCGCGAGGAGACCGCGCGCCTGGCCGGCGAAGCGCACCGCGCCGACGCCGCGGCGCGCGCCGCGCCCCCCTCGCTGGCCGACGCGGGCCTCGCCGAGTCGCTCGGGATCGTCCGCGGGCGGACGGGCGCGGGCGGCGTCTGCATCGGCCGCGTCCGGCACTGGAACGAGGACGCTCGCGGGCCGGCGGCGCGCGAGCGCCCCGACGCGGAACCGGAGATCATCGTCGCGCGCGCCATCCTCCCGACCGAGCTGCCGCTCATCTCGGCGGCGGCGCTGGTGGTGGAGACCGGCGGCGCGCTCGACCACGTCGCCGCCCAGGCCCGCGAGCGCGGCATCCCCGCCGTCGTCGGCGCGGCCGGCGCCGCCAGCTCGTTCGAGGACGGCGATCGCGTGGTGGTCGACGGCGACGCCGCGGTGGTCGCGCGGATCGACTGAGCCGATCTTCTACCGGGTGGCCGTGACGTGATCAGGAGCCATCGAAGCCGCCGTGGTCGCGGCAGAAACCTCACCGGTGGTCCCGGCAGGGAGGTCCAGGCGGCACATCCGCGGAATCAAGTCCCGTGGGAGCGACGCAACCCAGCGCCGTCCGCAACCCGACGCCGCGGGCGCCAACAAATGCAACATGCGCGGAATCAAGTCGGGGCCAAGACGGCAGCTGCGGTTACCGCTCGAGGTGGCCAGCAAGTGGGGCGGTGCACGAAAGGGCGCGGGCCGCAGGCCGCGCGGACGACCTTCGATGCCGCACGACACGCGGTCGAAGGTCGATCCCCGCTATCCGCTCCAGGTCACGATCCGAGCAGCGCCCGGGCTTCCGTCGCTCAGATCGCCGCGGGTGTTCGGCGCGCTCCGGCGCGCCATCGGCCGGGCGTCGGTGGACGGGTTCCGCGTCATCCACTTTTCCATCCAGCAGGACCACGGGCACTTCATCGTCGAGGGCGACGAAGCGCGCCGCGCCCGTGGCGGCATGCACGGACTGGCCATCCGGTTGGCGCTCGCCGTCAATCGCGTCCTCGGCCGCAAGGGGAAGGTCGTCGGCGATCGGTACCACGTCCGTGCGCTCACGACGCCGCGGCAGATGCGCGCCAGCATGGTCTACGTGCTGCTCAACTCCCGGAAGCATCTGCACGCGCCTCCCGGCATCGATCCCCGCAGCTCGGGTCCGCACTTTTCGGGGTGGCACCGCTCGCCCCGACTTGATTCCGCGGATGTTGCATCCGCGGCGGGCGCCGGCGGCCCGGTGGCCACGGTTGCGCCGACGACCTGGATGGCGACGGTCGGCTGGCAGCGCGCGGGCGGCCCCCTGAAGCTCGAAGAGCGTCCGGCCGCTTCCCCGAGGCCACGCCCGACTTGATTCCGCGGATGTTGCATCCGCGCCGGCGCGGGTCGCCGTCCTGGGTCGCCCGCGTGGATGCTCGCCCGCGTGGATGCGCCCGACAGAGGCGAGCGCCCCTCGGCAGGCGAGCTCAGCTACGGACGCGGACTCCCTTCCGGGAGGGTGTGACGAATGAGCAGAGCGCGGCGCTAGCGCGGCGATCAGACGACCGCGCGCCGGGCGACCAGCTCGCGCAACGTCTCATCCCAGCGGTCGTTGCTCACCTTCTTCGAGAACTCCCGGTGGTAGACGGCGAAGGCGTTGGCTTGCCAGCGGGCGAGCGCGTCGGGCGCGGCGAGGAGCGCGTGGAG
>DATNDC010000191.1:0-86018 GCA_035607055.1 Polyangia bacterium | reverse complement strand
GCTGGCGGAGCTGGCCTCCAGCGTCTGCCTGGACGTGCGGTTGCCCGAGTTGGCCGTCGTGCCGCCGCCCTTCGATCCGGGGATCGTCGAGCTCGGTCCGGTGCTCCCCCCGCTGCCGCCGATCACCTTCACGCCGACGATCACCTCGGATTGATCGTTGCGCCTGGCGCGGCGCAGCGGTTCACCGCTCTCGCCGCGCGGACGCCGCCCGCTCCCAATGTGCTCGTTCCACCTGCCAAGGCCTCCTGGAGGCCCGCGGCCGAAAGCGAAATGCCGGAAATATTCGCGGGAATCCCCGCAATCCCGGCTCGATTTTCGCATACCCCGCCGGGGCGCAAATGATACGGACTGTGGGCGAATCAGCGTATGATGCCGCCTGCGACCGCCCGGAACCGCGGGCCTTTCGTTAGGGCGCCCCCACCTCGAATCCCCTAGGAGTTGCTATGCAAAGATTTGGTCTGCTCCGCGTCAGCACCTTCCTCGCCGCGATGTGCATGCTCGCCGGGTGCCCGGCGCCCACCTCGTCCGGCACCGGCGGGACGCAAGGGGACGGCGGGAACACGAGCAGCGGCGGGACGACGGGGAACGGCGGCAGCGGCAACAGCACCGGTGGCAGCCCAGGAACCACGGGCGGCACCAGCGGAACAGGGACGGGCGGGAAGGGGAGCGGCGGCTCGGTGGCGACCGGCGGCACCACCGGAAACGGGGGCTCGACCGGCAACGGTGGATCGAGCAGCAGCACGGGCGGAACGCCAGGCAGCGGCGGATCGAACACGGGTGGCACGCCCGGCACCGGCGGGTCGCCCGGCACCGGCGGGTCGCCGTCGACTGTCGATCAGGGCGGCGTCGCGCTGGCGAAGGCGAGCGCGGGGTGCTTGAGCGGCAATCCGCCGTCGGGCCCCACGCCGCCCTCGAGCCCGTACTACTTCAATCTCGGCGACATCCGCCTCATCAACAACCGCTGGGGCTCCGACGTGCTCAAGTGCTCGGGGACCCAGCAATCGGTCTGCATCAACAGCGACGGAACGATCGGCTGGAACTTCAACCGCCCGACCTGCGGCGGCAGCCACGGCGATCCGGACTTCCCGGAGGTCGAGTTCGGCGTGGCGCCGTTCGGCAACCAGAGCTCGCTGCTGACCACGCCAACCTACTCGTCGACCACGCTGCTGCCGATCCAGATCAGCAACCTCCAGAGCGCCACGCTCGGCCTCTCCAGCTACACCACCAACATCACCAGCGCCGTGAACTCGAGCTACTGGGACGGCAACTTCGAGTTCTGGATCAGTCGGGAGGATCCGACCACCACCGCCAACGCCGGCGTCTACGCCGAGATCATCATGTTCATGAACTACGAGCCCAATCGGAACAACGGGTCGGCCGGGGGATGGAACTGCGACCACAACGGGACGGTGACCGCGGGCAGCTACACCTTCACCCTCTGTCACGAGTCGGACATCTGGTCCAACAACCAGTGGCGCTTCTTCAACTTCATGCTGACCGGCGCGACCAGCAGCGCGACGAACACGCCGGCCAACGGCACCGCCGACATCAAGGCGATCCTGAGCTGGGTGATGAGCAACTACGGCAGCAGCTCGGCCCCCAGCGGTACCGGCGGCGCCGGCTCGTTCAGCGACAGCATGTACCTGACGCGCATCGAGGTCGGCACCGAGGTCGACGACAACACCGCCGGCTCGGTCAAGATCGGCAACATCTCCTTCAGCGTCAACGGCACGTCGAAGGGCATCAAGTTCGGTCCCTAGACCGCGCGGCGGCGCGCCCCGCGCGCTATTTGATGGCGAGCAGCTCGACGTCGAACACCAGCGTGCCGGCCGGCTCGCCGGGCTTGGGGTGGTCGCCGTAGGCCAGGCGCGCCGGGATCCAAAATCGGAGCTTGTCGCCCACCACCATGAGCTGGAGACCCTCGGTCCAGCCCATGATCACCCCCTCGAGCGGGAAGGTGGCCGGTTTGTCGCGCACCACCGAGCTGTCGAACATCTCGCCGTCCGTCGTCCAGCCGCTGTAGTGCACCACCACGGTGTCGTCCGACCGCGGGTGGGTCGTGCCGGTGCCGTGGTGGAGAACCTTGTAGGCCAGCCCCGAGCTGGTGCGCTTGGCGTCGGCGGGGGCCTCGGCGACGTCCGGCGGCACCGGCGGCGGCGGGACGACCTTGGTGAAGCCGAGCAACGCGACGTCGAACACCAGAGGTCCGGCGGGCGCGCCCGGGCGCGCCGGCTTGTCGCCGTAGGCGAGGGCGGCGGGGATCCAGAGCCGACACTTCTCGCCCTTGACCATGAGCTGCAGCCCCTCGGACCAGCCTTTGATGACGCCGTCGAGCGGGAACCGCGCCGGCTCGCCCGTCGGCACCGAGCTGTCGAACGTCTTCCCGGCGGGCGTCCAGCCGGTGTACTCGACCGTCACCCGATCGTGGGGCCCGGGATGGTTGGTGCCCCTCCCCTTGACCAGGACCTTGAAGGCGAGCCCGCTGGCGATCTTCTTGGCGTCCGCGGGCGGCGCCGCCACGTCGGGCGGCGCGCCGGGCGCGGCCGGCGGGGGCGCAGGCGGGAGCGGCTCGATCGGCTGGGCGGCGGCCCGGCGGCCGGCGGCCGCCTGGGCGAGGAGGAGGGCGCCGAGGGCGAGCGGCCAGCCCGCCCCGCGGAAAGCCGCCCCGCGGAAAGCCGCCCCGCGGAAAGATCGACATCTCATGTGCGCCGCATACCACGACCGCCCACCCAGCGGCGAACGAAGGCGCCGGCGCTCTGACGCCGCCCGTTTTTCGACCAGATACGTTACGCTATTCGCTGGGATGGCGTCCTCTGCCGGCAATGCCCTCTCGCTGATCAAGGCGGTGCTCGAGCTCGTCGCCGAGCGCCGCACGGGGCTCCTCGAGGTTCGCGCCGAGGGGCTGCGGACGCAGATCTACCTCCAGGACGGACGGCCGGTGTTCGCGGAGGACGACGCGCCCGGGGAGAGCTTCGGCCGACTCCTGATGCGTCAAGGCGTGCTCACGAACGAAGCGTTCGTGCGGGTGATCGACGAGATGACGCGGGCGGCGGCGGGGAACAACCCGCTGCGCTTCGGCGAGGTCGCCGTCGGTCTCGGGGCGCTGACGCCCGAGCAAGTCGAGCGGGGACTCGGCGAGCAGGTCTGCGGGATCATCACCCGCTCGCTGCAGCGGGGCGAGTCACAATGGGACTTCCAGCCGTCGCCCCCGGCTTCCCAGCCGCCGCGCGCGTTCTCGCTGGAGATCAACCCGGACCTTCTGGCGGGGCTCGGGCAGTCGACGGACCGGTCGATGCTCGCCGATCTGGTCGCCGCGCGCCCCGAGGCGCTGGTGGTCGTGGCGGGGCCTCGACCGGCGGCCGACGTTCGGGCCGACGGGGGCGGCGCCGCCCCCGAGACGCACGCCGCGCGGATGGCGGCCGAGCAGGCCTTCCAGAAGGGGATGGCGCTGCACCGCGACGGAAACACGGCGTCGGCGGCGATCGAGCTCGGGCGCGCCTCGGGGCTGGAGCCCAACTCGCTCGAGTACCTCCTCTACGCGACCTGGGCCAAGGCGCGCAGCGACCGCGAGATCCCGGACGAGGCCGAGCAGCGCGCCCTGCTGGAGATCGCGCGCCAGGCGAAGAAGCGCGATCCCCTGTTCGCCTTCGCCTCGTACGTCATCGGGCAAATCTCGATGTGGGCCGGTGACGACACGGCCGCCAAGAAGTGGTTCTACGAGGCGCTCAGGCTCGATCCGGCGTCCGAGGCCGGCAAGCAGGTGCGGATCCTCGCCCGGCAGGGGCCCGCGCCGCCGGCATCTCCGCGCGGGGAGGGGCCGGCGGCGCACGACGAGGCGCCCCAGCCGTCGCCGGGGTCGACCGCCGAATCCCCGGCGCCACCCGCCGCGAGCCGGCCGCTCGCCAAACCGGCTCCCAGCCGGGCCCCGAAGTGGCTGGCGACCGGCGCGGCGCTGGTCGCGATCGGCGCGCTCGCGATCTTCGCCGTCGCGCGCAGCGCGCCGCCGGGCGCGGGCCTGCCACCGGCGCCCGCGTTGCAGCCGGCGCCCGCGATCAACGCGGCGCCGCCCGTCGAGACGCAGCGCCTCGACCCCTCCGCGCCGCCCGCGACCAAGTCACCCCAGGCGATGAACGAGAAGGACCCCGACGACGCCCGAATGGGAACGGTCCTGTTGCCCGCCCGCGCCTCGGGCCACCGGATCTTCGTCGATGGGCGCCGCGCCAAGACCGAGGACAAGGCCGACAACGGCGACGACAAATCCCAAAAATCAGAAGCGGTGGCGCCGCTCCGCCTCCGCTGCGGCCAGCACGAGATCCAGATCGGCAGCGGCGGAACGCCGGAGACGATCGATCTCCCCTGCGGCGGCCAGGTTCAGATACAATAGAGAAGCTGTGGCCGCGCCTCCGTCGAGCAAACGGTACGGAATCGACCGCGCGATCCAACTGATGCGCTCGCTCCCGACGGAGCAGAACCCCGAGCTGGTGGCGATGGTCATCACCAGCACGCTGGAGTCGCTGGAGATGAACGTCGCGGAGATCATCGACGACGCCAAGTCCCGGCAGGCCGATCTGGAGGCGCGGATCGGCAGCCTCAAGGCCAAGAACGGCGCGCTGGAGAAGGAGATCGAGCTGGGGGTCGACGAGATCGTGCGGCTCGAGGCCACGTTGGCGGAAACCCTGAGCGTCAAGGAGCGGCTCGAGCAGGCGCGCGAACATCCGGCCACGCCCAAGGCCTCGGACCCCTGAGTCGACGTGTGGCAGAATCGCGGCTTTCGAGCCGCGGGCCGCACCGTCCATGAGCTACATCCTCGGTATCTCGGCCTACTATCACGACAGCGCGGCCGCGCTGGTCCGGGATGGCGAGATCATCGCCGCCGCTCAAGAAGAGCGCTTCTCGCGCAAGAAGCACGACGAGCGCTTCCCCGTCCAGGCCGTCGCCTACTGCCTGGAAGAGGCGGGCATCACGCCCGAGGCGGTCGACTACGTTTGCTTCTACGACAAGCCGTGGTTGAAGTTCGATCGGCTGCTCGAGACGTACATCTCGTACGCGCCCAGGGGGCTTCGTTCCTTCCTCAAGGCCATGCCTCAATGGCTGGGGCAGAAGCTGCACCTCCCCCGAGAGATTCGGCGCAACCTGCGCGGGCAGGGTCGGGCCCGCGCCTACCAGGGCCCGCTGGTGTTCGTCGAGCATCACGAATCGCATGCGGCGTCGGCCTTCTTTCCCTCGCCGTTCGAAGAGGCCGCCATCATCACCGCCGACGGCGTCGGCGAGTGGGACACCACGACCTGGGGCGTGGGCAGGGGAAACCGGATTGAGCTCCGGGAAGGCATTCGGTTTCCGCACAGCCTCGGGCTTCTCTATTCCGCGTTCACCTCCTTCACGGGGTTCAAGGTGAACTCCGGCGAGTACAAATTGATGGGGCTCGCCCCCTATGGCCGACCGATCTACGCCGACCTGATCAAAGAAAAGCTGATTCAAATTCGCCCCGACGGGTCCTATCGGCTCAACCTGGACTATTTCACCTATCCGCACGCGCTCCGCATGACCGGCGAACGGTTCGCCCGACTCTTCGGCGGCCCGCCGCGGCGGCCCGAAGAGCCGATCACCGAGCGGGAGATGGACCTCGCCGCCTCCATCCAGGCGGTGACCGAAGATCTCATGCTGGCCATCGCGCGGAGCGTCCAGGAGAAGACCAAGATGAAGAACCTCTGCCTGGCCGGCGGGGTGGCGTTGAACTGCGTCTCCAACGGGCGGCTCCTCCGGGAAGGTCCGTTCGAACGGATCTGGATTCAACCGGCCGCCGGGGACGCCGGCGCAGCGCTGGGCGGAGCGCTCTTCGTCTGGTACCAGCTGCTCGATCACGCGCGGCCGGCGGACGGCCAGCGTGATGCGCAAAAGGGCTCTTTGCTCGGCCCCCGCTTCAGCTCCGCGTCGATCGCCTCGTTCTTGAAAGACAGCGGGACCTGTTTCACGCGCCCTCCGACGGAGCGCGATCTGCTCGATCGGGTCACGGACTTGATGATCGGCGGCCAGGTGGTGGGCTGGTTTCAGGGGCGAATGGAGTTCGGACCGCGCGCGCTCGGCAGCCGAAGCATCATCGGCGACGCGCGGAATGCCGAGCTCCAGGCCACGATGAACCTGAAGATCAAGTTTCGGGAATCGTTCCGTCCGTTCGCCCCCTGCGTCCTGCGCGAGCGCGCGTCGGACTACTTCGCCGTGAAGGCGGGCGACGAGAGTCCCTACATGTTGATCGTCGCGCCCGTCAAAGAAGAACAACGAATCGAGCTGACCTCCCAGCAGCGGGAGCTCCTGAGGGATCCCGATCTCCGCAAGCGCGTCAGCGTGCCGCGCTCGACGATCCCCGCCGCCACGCACGTGGACTACTCGGCCCGGATCCAAACCGTGGACGAAGAACGGCACGGCCGCTACTATCGGTTGCTCAAGCGATTCGCCGAAAAGACCGGCTGTCCCGTGATCGTCAACACCAGCTTCAACGTGCGCGGAGAGCCGATCGTCTGCCGTCCCGAAGAGGCGTTGAACTGCTTCCTCAGCACGCAGATGGACGCCCTGGTTCTGGAGGACTTTCTCCTCGTCAAATCCGATCAGCCACCGGAGGTCTCGCCCGCCGACGCGGGCCGCTACCTCTCGCAGTTCCAACTCGACTGAGACATGCGGACGTTTTCCGATCTCAAGCAGAAGCCGTCCGCGGCCGAGCTGCGTGACTTCCGGCTGATCCTCGCCATCGGTGGTGTGGCGCTCTCGCTCTTCCTGTATTTGGTGAGGCACCACCACGCTGCGGCCGGGGGAGTGGTCTCGGGAGCCTTCACCCTCGCGCTCCTGTCGTTCGTTCCCGGCCTGGGAAGATGGCTCTTCGCCGGCTGGATGGGCTTGGGATTGATTCTCGGCCGCGTGACCACGCCGGTCCTGCTCGGCCTCATCTGGTTGATCCTTTTTGCTCCGCTCGGCATGGTATTTCGTCTCCTCGGGCGCGACGCGATCAAACGACCGTTCCCCGCCTCGGAGGCGAGCTTCTGGGAGCCCCACCCGCCAAACCAAAAAGTTGGCCGCTACTTTCAACAATTCTGACCTAGGTCCCGCCCATGGATGAGCCCCGAAAACCCGACGCGCCCAACGAGTTCGAGTCTGCGGCGGCGCGGGCTCGCTCATCGGGGGTGAAGGATTTCTTCAGCTTCCTGGCCCAGAACAAGAAATGGTGGCTGCTGCCTCTCGTCGTCGTTCTCGTCGGTCTGGGAGCGCTGGCGATCCTGGGGGGCACCGCGGCGGCGCCGTTCATCTACACGCTGTTCTGACCGCGCGCATGAGCACCGCCCACCAGACCGACGTGAATGATCGAGCGTGGAGCCCTTGGATCGTCGTCTGGCTCTTGCAGACGGTCCCGCTGGCTTTCGTCCTGCTCGACCTCCCCGTCCGCCTCGGTCGGGGAGGCCGCGCGGAATGGTCGGTCGTCCTGGGCGATCTGCTGGTCCTGGCGTACGCCATCCTGGTCGCCGGTCTGGGGCTGACCGGGCGAGGCCGCCGGTGGCTCCGGGAGCACCGGAGCCGATTGATCCTCTCGCTGGCGGCGGTGCTCGGAGGCTACGTCCTTTGCGAATCGGCGGCGACTCTGCTGGCGCTTCACGGGGGGCTCGGACAGCGCCGGAAGTCTCTGATTGTCTACGAGAACGCCGGCCAGACGCTCCGCTTCGATCCCATTCGAGGGATTCGCCTCGGCTCCACCCCCTCGCGTTACGCCCGGATCACGAACGGAACGCTGGAATACATCGGGCATGCCCGGGGCAACAACGAGGGCTTTCCGGATCGGGACGACATGCACCCGCGTCGATCGAATCCCGCCAGCCGGCGGCTGGCCGTCTTCGGCGATTCCTTCACGGCCGGCCAGTTCTTGCAGATTGACTGGCCCGATCGCGCCGAGGACTTGACCCGGCAAACGCCGCAGCCGCTGGAGCTCTTGAATTTCGGCGTCGACGGGGGTGGGCTGGCGAACTGGTGGAGCGTGCTGACCCGGATCGTGCAGCCGCAGGGATATCAACTTGATGGTGTCGTGTTCGCGGTGTTCTCCGGGGATCTGAGGCGGGGGTTCTCCATCACCGAGTACCAGGGGTACACGCACCCCATGTTCGCGCGCGTCCCCAGCTGGAACCCGCGGACCTTCCCCCTCACGCCCGAGCAAGCGCAGACGTATTACGATCCGTGGGAGGCCACCATCGTCGGCCAGAAGGAATTCGAGGCGTTCTTGGCCGGTACCTGGAGGCCCAGCCCGCCTGTTCCGTTCGTGGCGAGCTTGCTTTGGCAAAAGGTCCTCCACCCGGCGTTCCGAAGGACCGAGCTGAGCCTGCGCGGCGTCGTGGACGTCGAAAGCGAACGGCGGGCGAGGATCGAGGAGATCCGGCAGGCGCTGGCGTTCCTGAACGTCCCCGCTTTGGTCGTGTACATCCCGACCAAAAACATGCTGATCGAAGGCGCTCCGCTCGAGAGCGACACCCGTGACTTCGCGAAATGGATCGGCGCGGAGTGTGTCAACGGGGGTCTGGCCTTCGCCGGGAGGACGGCCGCGCAGATTCGCGCCGACTGGCTCCCCTACGACGGGCACTGGGGACAGGGGGGCTCGGATCGTTTCGCCAGCTTCATGGTCCGGACCATCGACCAGTGGGCCGCCAGTCACGCGCGGACGTCCACGGGTGCGCCTCGGCTGGTCGGCCCCTGAGTTAACCGCCCTGTTGCGACCGCCGACCAGCCGTCCTACGCTCGGGTTCTGTCGGAAGGATGGCCATGAGTCAGTCCGGACGGAGCCGCGCGTTGGTAGGAGCTCTCTTGGTTGCGGCGTGTGCGTCGTCGTCACCGACGCCGGCTCCCGCGACCGCCGCGACGCCACCCGCCGGGCCCGCCGGAACGTCAGCCGCCGCGACGCCGCCGCCGGGAGCGAAGGAAGTGCTCGCCGTCATCAAAGAGATCGAAGCGGAGCCTTTCCGCGTGGATGATGCGTTCATGGCCAAGCGGAGGGCTCTGACGGATTGGCTCACGAAGTCGCCGGACATCGAGATCCTCCTCTGCCTGGAGCCCCTATCGCTCGACAAAGAGCGCCCATACGACAGCTCGCTTTTCGCCCAAATGATGTTCGGACAAGCCGCTTACCTCCTCGAGCATCCGGGTACTCCCCCGGGCGACGAAACGGTGTTCGTCAACGGCGTCGCCTCGGCGGTTCGCGCTTACCGCAAGCTGCTGGCCCTGCACCCGGAAGAGCGGCGCGCCGAGTGGGACCAGCTGGACACCGCCGAACGCCAGCAAGGCCTCGCGCCGCGCGTGAAGGCCTGCCTCAAGCGCTGAGGCGCCGTCCGTCAGCGCCGGCCGAGGAGCCCGTTCGCCTGCCGCAACCAGGTGGCGACGGGCGGCTGGTCGCGGAGCAGCCAGCCTGCGCCGCCGAGGATCGCCAGCACAGCGACGATCGCCACCCAGCCCCGGCCGCCGCGCGGGCCCTTGGACGTCTCGACGCGCGCCGAACGCTCCTCGGCGGCGGCACGCGCCGGGGCCACGACGGGCACGGCGCGGGCGGGCGTGGGCGTGGGGCGCGCCGGCGCCGCGTCGGCGGCGGGCGGTGAGACCGCCGCCTCGAACGCGCGGGCGAAGGCCTTGATGGTGGGAAAGCGATCGGCGCGGTGCCGCGAGAGCGCGCGTCGCAGCACCTTGTCGACCTCCGGCGGGAGGCGCGGCGCGCCGGCCGCGACCGGGGTGGGCACCGCCGAGATCACCTGATTCAGGGTGGCGTTCACGTCGGGGCCGGTGAAGGGGAGGCAGGCGGTGGCGGCGAACCAGGCCAGGCAGGCGAGCGACCACTGATCGCTGCGGTGATCGATGGCGTCCTGGCGTCCCTCGGCCTGCTCGGGCGCCATGAACTCGGGGGTGCCGAACACCGCCCGGGCGACGGTGAGCTTGGTGGCGGACGTCTTCAACACCTTGGAGAGGCCGAAGTCGACGACCTTGGCCAGCACGGCGTCGGCGGGGGCGCGCACCAGGAAGACGTTGTCCGTCTTGAGGTCGCGGTGGACGACGCCCGCCGCGTGGGCCGCCGACAGCGCCGACGCCACCTGGTTGACGATCTCCACGACCGTCGGGAGCGGCAACGGCCCGACCCGCTCGAGCCGCGTCTGCAGATCCTCGCCGTCGAGGAACTCCATCACCAGGTACGGCTGGCTGGCCGGCGTGGTGCCGAAGCCGAAGACGTTGACCACGTGCGGGTGGTCGAGCTCGCTGGTCACCTTCGCCTCGCGCCGGAACCGCATCGCCAGCTCGGGGTAGGCGAGCAGCTCGCGGTGCATGACCTTCACCGCCACGCGCTTGCCCGCCCCCGTGTGGTGCCCTTCGTACACCGTCCCCATCGCCCCCTGGCCGAGCAGCCGTGTGAGGCGGTAGGTCCCGTCGAGGACGGTGCCGACGGGCAGGAGATCGGGGCGCGCAGGTTCAGTCATGGGCGTGGCTTCGCGTCGCCCCTGACGGTATCACCGCGGAGAGGAAATTCGATCGCCATGACGCATGAGCTTGCTCGGTCCTCTGGCGTCAGTTCGTCGTCAGCGAGAAGGCGTCGACGGTGAACATCTCGCTCATGCCGTTCGTCGACACCAGCTCGACGCCGTAGTCGATCGCGCCCAGCGTCGAGCTCGCGGCGACCCAGCCCTTGGAGATGATGTGGTTGAAGAAGGAGAGCAGGTTGAGCGTCCCCGAGGTGACGTTGTTCATGGAGACGAAGGCGATGTAGCTGCCGCTCTTGTAGACTTGGTAGCTCTGGCCGTCGAAGGTGACGGTCTCCTGGACCGAGCCGGACGGGACCTGGTTGAAGTTGTCGGTCCAGATCATCACCTCGGTCGAGTTGGTGTCGGCGACGCCGTTCAGCCACATGTCGTAGGCGAACTCGTAGATGCCGACGTGCGGGCCGGTGTGACCGAAGGTGCTGGTGATGGCGGTGAACGAGCTGACGGCGGGCGCGGCGTTGAAGTCCATGTGGACGTTGGGGTACGTCTTCACCGCGCCGTCGTTTTTGGAGTTGTCCATCTTGGCCACCACGTACCAGTTGTCGTAGTCGCAGATGTACATGGTTTGCGCGACCGTGTAGCCGGCGGCGTTCCAGGTATCCGTGTCGACGTAGAACCCGCTGATTGTGACGCCGTCCTGCGCGTTCGACGGATTGAGCGGCAAGGTGGTCGTGGGGTTCGTGCAGGCCTGGGAGCCGGACTGACCCGCCGCGCCGCCCGCGCCCCCCGTACCGCTGTTCGCGCCGCCCGCGCCGCCCGTACTGCTGTTCGCGCCGCCGGAGCCGCCCTTCGCGCCCCCGGTTCCGCTGTTCGTGCCACCGGTGCCGGAGCCGGCGCCCCCCGTGCCGCTCGTGCCTGATTTCCCGGCGGTCGCGTCCCCGCCGCCGCCGCCGGTTCCTCCCGTCCCGAGGGAGCTTCCGCAACCTGTCGGCCCTAGCCCGGATAGAATCAGCGTTGCTCCCAGCAGCCAGGAATGACGCGGCAATACCTTTCTCGCGATCATACGACGTATTTTGCCGCAGCCGACCGGCCCACTGGAAGCAAATCCCGCCAGACGCCGCCCGCCGGCGGTGACGCCGCCGCGGCCCACCTGCGACCTCTGCTCTGAGATCGTGGGTCAACCGGCGGGGAGGCGTCGGAGCACGACGTGCATCGCCGTCGGGCTCGGCACATGCTCGGTGACCCGGTAGCCGAGCGCGGGGAGGTCGAGGCCTCCGAGCAGCGATTCGCCCGCGCCGAGCAGCACCGGCGAGACGGCCAGGTGGAGCTCGTCGACCAGCCGCGCGCGCAGGTACTGGCGGATGGTCGCCGCGCCCCCGCCCAGCCGCACGTCCGCGGCGCCGGCCGCCTCGCGCGCGCGCCGGAGCGCCTCCTCGATCCCGGCGGTGACGAAGTGGAACGTCGTCCCGCCGGCCATCTCCAGCGGCGGCCGCGCGTGGTGGGTGAGCACGAAGACCGGCACGTGGTAGGGCGGGTTCTCGCCCCACCAGCCGCGCCAGCGCTCGTCCGGCCAGGGGCCGCGCACCGGGCCGAACATGTTTCGCCCGAGGATCCAGGCGCCGAGGTTCTCGGCGCCGCGGCGGACGAAGTCGTCGTCGATGCCGGTCGTCCCCTGGCCGCCGCCTCCTTCGCCGTGCATGCGCTGGAAGGCCGCCGTCGGGAAGATCCAGCGGTGCAGCTCCATTGCGTTGCGGCCGAGCGGGTTCTGCTCGTCCTGCTCCGGACCAGCGCCGTAGCCGTCGACGGACACGGAGAAACAATTCACGCGCAGCTTGCTCATGGTCGGTCCTCGCGCGCCGGTCAGCTTCCGCGCTTTTCGATCTCGGCCCGCAGGCGCGCGTCGCGCGCGCGAACCTCGGGCGTGGCGTTGTCGCCGAAGTCGTCCAGCTCGAACAGCGGCCGCAGCTCGAGCACCGCCTCCTCGCCCGGCATCGGATCGGGACAGCGCCGCGCCCAGGCGAGCGCCTCCTCCAGGGAGCCGACCTGCCAGATCCAGTAGCCGGCCACCAGCTCCTTGGTCTCCGCGAACGGGCCGTCGACCACCCGGCGGCCGCCGCCGCCGAAGACGACGCGCTTGCCCTTGGCGCTCGGCTGCAGGCCGTCGCCGGCGACCATGACGCCGGCCTTGACCAGCTCCTCGTTGTACTTCCCCATCTCGCCGAGCAGCTTCTCGCTCGGGAGGATCCCGGCCTCGCTGTCCTTGCTCGCCTTCACGATCACCATGACTCGCATCGTCGTCCTCCGCGTTGTGGTTCGTCTCGGCGGCTCACCCGATCCGCCTTCTGACACGGCGACGAACGGGCCGCCGAGAAATCGACAACGGTCGCGAAAAACTTTTGTTCGGCGTCACCTGGCCGGGGCTCCGTAGAGGGTCGCCCGCCAGTCGGCGTACCCGTAGCTCCCCATGATTGTCTGGACCGTCGCCCCCGAGGCGTCAACTTCCAGGATCTCGCCGTCGGTCGAGTAGGTGACCAAGGTGTTGCCGTTGGGGAGCCGCTGCACGTCACCGAGGACGTTGCTGTTCAAGTTGCCGGAGGTGAAGTCCCCCAGCGCGGCCGCGGACATGGTCCCCACGGTGTCGAGGTGGAACGCGAGCACATCCGAGGGCTGACCGTGGACGTTGTTGTTGAACACCAGCATCGTGCCGTCGTCCAGCAGGTGGTGGCCGTGGTTCACCTGCCAGCTCTCCGACACACAGTGCGACACCCCCGCGGGGGCGTTGGCGCAGCTGCCGCCGAATTGCCACTGGAGGACGCCCGCGTGCGAGACCTTCACGTAGAGGTTCGGGAAGCGGTCCCCGATGGTGAAGCTGTCGTCGGCGGGGTGATACAGGATCGAGTTGCAATGATACGAGGTGGTCGACGGTTCTCCCGAGGTGGTGGCGCCGACGTACAGGTTGGGGCCGATCTCGAACACCGTGGTCGGCGAACCGGAGCCGTCGGAGCTCATCTCGACGAGGTTGCTCTCGGCGTTGCTGTCGGTCGTCGCCCAGACCAGGGCGGCGATCTTCCCCGGCAGGACGGCGAAGTCGTGGTGGGCGCTCGCGAGGCCGCTGATGTTGGTCATGGTCGTCTGGCCGTCCAGGGAGACGAACCGCATCTCGCCCGTCGAGTTGTCCTCGTTGACCCCGACCATCCACATGTTCGCCCCCTCGTAGTCCAGGCGCGCGCGGCTACAGGTGTTCTGGGTGGGGGCGTACCAGACGACCGCGCCGTCGGCGTCGATGATGATGGCGTAGTTGCCGTAGGTCAGGCCGCTGCTGGTGACGATGAACCCCCGCGCCTGGGCGGCGGGGTTCGAGGCGATGCGCGAGATTTCGGGCGCCGCCGGCAGCGTGCCCGTCGTCGGCAGGGTGTAGTCGGGGCTCTGGCAGAGGGCGCCGTCCGTCCCGGTGGCTTCGATGTGGAAGGTGTAGTCGCTCGAGGGCTTGAGCCCGAGCAGCAAGGTCCGGTGGCCCGCCTTGGTGAGGTCGACCGGGGCGGTTCCCCCGACGTTGAGCACGCCCGGGCCCGCGCCGTTCAACCAATAGATGATGTCGGCGCTCGCCAGGTTCGGCAGCGTCGTCGACCATTCGACGATGCCCACCGTCGGCATCATCGGGCTGACGGCGTTGGTGGCGAGCGAGAACGAGCAACCGGCCGCGCCGCCGGCGCCGCCCGTCGAAGACGAAGCGCCTCCGGCGCCGCCGGTTCCCCTCATTCCCGTGGCTGGCGAGGCGCCACTGCACGCCAGGAGCAAGAGGACTCCACCAAAGGGAGTCGATACCAAGCGAGCGGCGCCGACCTTCGGCATCTTCCTGCAGCGCGATTTTATCGCAGAAGCTCGGCCAGCGAGCGGATGCGACTCACCGGCGCGCTGCGGTAGAGGTCGAGCGGGTCGAGCAGGAAGGCGCTGAGGCCGGCCGCCACCGCGCCCACCACGTCGACGTGGTAGAGGTCGCCGACGTACGCGGCTTCGGCCGCTCCGACGCCCAGGCGCCCGAGGGCCAGGCCGAAGATGCGCGGGTCGGGCTTCTCGATCCCCTCTTCGTGTGAGTCGACGACGAGCTCGAAGTAGCCGGCCAGGCCGACGCGCGCGAGCTTGGCGCGCACGGTGCCGTTGGCGTTGGAGACCACGCCCATCCGGAACCGTCCCCGCAGCCGGTCGAGCGCGGCCGGCACTTCGGGCGGCACGTCCTCCCACAGGTTGTGGATCCGGTGATAGGCGTCGAGGCGCTCGAACACCGGGTCGGGCAGGCGCTCGAGGCCGGCCGCGCCCGCCAGGGCGTCGAGGTAGCGGCGGAAGCGGCTGCCGTCGGTGGTGGCGGCGATGACGTCGGGGCGATCGATCTCGAACCGGACCCGGGCGTCGGCCCGGGCCAGCGCCGCCGGATCGGCGGCCACGCCGTGCTCGGCGAGCTCGCGGGCGATGCGGCCGAAGCTCGGAAAGACCAGCGTTCCGCCGGCGTCGAAGAGGATGGTGGTGATCGGCACGGACGGTCTGACTACCACATCCGCGTCACGATTCGCGGAGAGCCCCGCTACCGCCCTGAGCCCGACCTGAGCGTCATTTCCGGTGTGCCTGGTCGGCTTTGGTCGGCTCGGCGCTGGCCAGCCGCCGGCCCAGCGTCTTGCGCGCCAGCCGCCGGATGCCGGGGCTCGGATCGCTGGTCGCCGCGCCCAGGAGCGCCTGGCCGATCAGCGGAGAGTCGTCGACGTGGCTGGCCACCGCCTCGATGGCGTCCGAGCGCACGTACTCGACCGGATCGGCGCGGACCGCGTGCGCCAGCGGTTCGGCGAGCGGTCCGAACGGTCGAAAGCTGGCCGCCAGCACCGCCGCGGCGCGCACGCCGGGGTCGCGATCGCCGGTCATGGCCGCGGCGATCAGCCGGTCCGCCGAGGGGTCCTTCACCTTGCGCAGCGCCCGCGCCGCTCCGGCGCGCACGGCGGCGCTCGGGTCGGTGAGGGCCTTCTCGAGCGCCGGGACGACGGCCGAGGTCCCGAGGTTCCCCAGCGCGACGAGCAGATCGAGCCGGGCGTCGCCGCTGGTCTTGCCCCAGCGATCGAGCAGCGCGGCCTGGAGCTCTGCGCTCGGTCCGGGCGAGGCGTCGTGGCCGTCGCCCCCGACCGCCCCCGCCACGTAGAGTGCCTGGCGTCGCAGCTCGAGCTCCGGGCTGTCCATCATCTGGATCAGCAGGCTCACCGTCGCCGCGGTCGGCTGCTTGGTCTCGATGAACGCCCCCAGCGCGTCGAGCCGCAATCGAAACGGGGCGCCGCCGTCCGCGGCCAGGCCGCCCAGGGCGTCCTGCGTGGCGGCGGTCCCCGCGGCGCCCAGCGCCCGCAGGACGACCTCGGCCGCGTCGGCGTCGGCCCGGCGAACGAAAGCGACGGCGCGCCCGACGTCGCCCGGGCGCCGGCGCAGGAAGGCCTGCAGCGCCAGCGGCGTCGTCGCGTCGGCCTGCTTCCGCTCGACGGCCTCGAGCAGCCGCGCGAAGTCCGCGTCCCGCATGAGGCGTGCGTCTCGCCGCGCCAGGAGCTCGTCGGCCGAGGCGCGCTGGGTGACGATCGGTCCCGTCTCCAGCCCGGACGCCGCGCGCTCGAGGCTGCCGACCAGGTCGCGCGCCTCGCCGACCCGGCCGTTGGCGAGGTGCAGCTTGATGGCGACGTCCAGCCCCGGCGCGCCCATCTGGGCGTCGATGCGCAACGCCTCCCGGCCCGCGAGGTCGCGCACCACCCCCTGCGCGTCCAGCGCGTAGTGGGTCTCGGCGCCGTCGATGCGCACGTTGACTGCCGAGGCGCGCGGCGCGCCCGCGCCGTCCAGCGCGAGATAGCGGATCTTGCGCTTCACGATCTCCGTCGGCCCGGGCTGCCGGTAGGCGGCGAGGTACCCGCCCGCGCCGTCGCGCTCGGTGGCCGTCCACTGGGCGTCCGGCCGCGCCGGTCGCACCAGCTGGGACTCCGTCACCAGGAGCTCGAGGAAGTTCCGGACGTCGTCCCCCAGAGCGCGCGGGAAGTGCAGGGCCGTCGCCGCGCCGTCCACCTGGTACGAGACCCAGAAACGCGCCGCCAGGTTCTGCTCGAGGCGGGCGACGTCGGCCGGGTCGACGTCGCCGAAGCCCGTTCCGGCGACGTGCGGGTGGCGGAGCTCGCAGGCGACGTCGGTCCCGCCCGCGGAGGCGCCGCTGACCGTCACCACCCACTCGCCGGTCAGCGTGGTGGCGCCGCCCCGGCCAGCGCCGACCTTGCCCTGCGGGTGCAAGGTCGTTTCGAGGGTGACGTCCCAGCGGAGCTGGCGGCCGACCAGGGCCGCGCCGCCAGCTCCGGGGCCGGCGGCCGCGTCGACGGTCGCGGCGGCGCGGTGGTGGACCAACGCCACCGCGCCCGCCACGACCAGAAGCGCGCTCCCGATGAGAGCGGCCCTACCGAGGGACTTCGAGGGACGTGACTTCGCGTTCATCGGGCGCCGCGCCTCCACTTACTTGACGATGTCGGTGTGGACCGACACCGAGGTGCTGTTGCTGGCGTCCGTCGAGTCGGTCACCGTCAAGGTGATGGTGTGGTCTCCGGTGAGGCCCAGCGATTCCGCCACCGGGGTCAGCGCGACACTGCTGCCCGCCGCCACCGTCTGCGTGTCGAGGATGGCCCCGGCGTCGAGCGTCCAGACCGCGGTCACCGTCCCCGTCCCGCCGCTGACGGTCCCTTGCAGGGAGACCCCGCCTGTGTTCAGACTGCCGTCGAGCGGGGCGATGATCGTCGGGACCGGACCGGCCGGCGGTGGAACCACCGAGACGGTGACCGACGCCGTCCCCGTCTCCCCGAACTGATCGGTCGCGCTCGCCGTCAGCGTCTGCGTCGTTCCGGCGGCGCCCGGGCTGAACGTCACCAGGGGCGAGCAGCCGGTGGCCGAGGGCGAGAACGTCGCCTGGGGATCGCTGGATTTCCAGGTGATGAATTGGCAATCGATCTGGTCGCCCACCAGCTGACCGCTCGTCGACGGGCGATTGGCGCTGGCCAGGGTCGGCACCCCGATCCCCGCGAACAGGCTGGCGCCCGCGGCCGGCTGCGCGATGGCGACCGTCAGCGGGAGGTTGCAGGTGCTGGCCGGCAGCTTGAAGACCTGCGAGGTGACCTGGACCGGGAAGGGCGACGGAAAGGGGACGCTTCCCAGGTTGAGCCCGCTCCAGCTGAAGATGTTCCAGGAGTCGCTGTAGCAGAACGGGCAGGGGCCGATGTTGGCCACCAGCGAGACCGAGCCGCCGCCGGACGAGAGCTGAACGGAGCCGTTGACGCTGGCGTTGAGGGTCGCCGCGCAGACGTTGGGGTCGGAGGAGACGTTGAACGTCGTCTGGGCGACGGTCGGGATCGTGACGTCGATCAGCTGGACGGTGACGTTCACCCCGCCCGAGGCGACGCCGATGTTGACGCCCCCCTCGATGTTGGCGCTGACCGAGGCCTGCGGCGTGAGGGTCATCTGGAACCCGTTGGCCGCCAGCGCGCCCGTGAACTGCACGCCCGCCGTCGCGGTGACGCCCCCCTGGATCGAGAAGATCCAGATCGGAATCGGCGGCGTCTCGAACGACTGGGAGATCGACTTGCCGAAGGTGAAGCCGGTCTGCTGCGTCGAGGTGTCGCTCTCGATCTGGTTGCCGAACACGAAGGCGTCGAAGGTCGCCGTGGTGGTCGGATCGACCGACCCCAAGGCGTTCGTCCCCCCGTTGTCCGAGTCGACGGTGGTCGTCACCTGCAGGACCTTCACGGGGGTCCCCAGCACCACGACGCCGACGGTGCCGCTGGCGTCGAAGTGCGAGGTGAAGTGCTGGTTGGTCTCATTGCCACTCACGCTCCCCGCGAGCTCGTAGAAGGCGTCGAACTGGCCGGTCGGGCTGCCGTCGGGGCTGTTGTTGAGGTCGCCCTTGAAGTCGAAGGGCGGGTCGTTCGGCGGCCGCGGCGTGGAGCCGTTGAGCGCGTTGACGGGCGAGCCGTCGCCCTGCCGCTTGGCGAAGTCGGGGATCGGCAGCGCCACGAAGCGCTGGACGGGCGGCGGGTTGTCGATCTGCAGCTGGGTGAAGGCCTGCGAGATCGCGTTGATCTCGGCCAGCGTGCCGCCCCAGAAGGTCGGGATCGGCGGGACCAGCTTGGTCCCCACCTGGTCGCCCAGCACGTCGTAGGCGAGCTGCGCCTTGACCTTGGTGAGCGGCTGCGCCGGATCGGCCGCCTTGATCGTGAGCCGCGCGAAGTTGGCCGCCACGATGTCGCCCGCCACGTTCCCCTTCGAGCAGCTGGAGAAGAGGTAGGCGGTGGTGTCCGGGGACGCCGCATAGGTGCACGACACGCTGGTCGTCGCGCCGAAGCCGAGCTCGAACAGCGCGCTCCCCTTGCCGGCGTCGCCGAGCTTGACGTGGAAGGAGGCCGGGATCTGGATCGTCCCCGCGGTGAAGGTGGCCAGGCCCGGCGTGTTGGCGGGCGGCGAGGTCGCCAGCGAGGCCAGCAGGTCGACCGAGGGCCCCGAGCCCACCTGCGCCGTGGCCGGCGAGGTGGTCCGCAGGTTGTCGAAGACGTACGTCCCCTGGGCCCCGGCCGGCGCATTGAGCGCCAGCGTGAAGGTGAGGTCCGAGACGGTCGCGCCCGCCAGCTGCTGGCGCACGAAGTCGGTCACCGCGAACTGGTAGGTCTGAAACGTCCCCAGCTCCTGGCCGGTCAGCTCCGACTGGCCGAGGTACTGACTGTAGACGCCGTGGGACGGCGCGCTGACGTAGAGCTGCAGCGCGCCCAGGTAGAAGGGGTTCGGCTGCGACGTCGGCAGCAGCATGTCGACCTCGACGGTGGCGCCCGGGCTGGTCAGCCCCGCCAGCGCCGTCAGACCCGAGGCCAGCGGCGCGCTGACCAGAGTCGTGTAGTTGACCGGCGCCGCGACAGCCAGCGCGGCCGTTCCCTGGGTGAGCGTCGTCTTCGAGAGCGACGCGGTCCCGGAGCTGACCGTCCAGCCGGCGGTGGACTCGAAGCCGAGGACGCTGGCCCCCGCCGGCGGCGCGGTGAGTGAGGCGGCCGCCACGGTTACCGCGCCGCCCGCATCGGACCTCTGACCGCATCCGGCCATCGCCGCGGCCAGGGCCGCGCACATCGCGACTCTGCCCATCGAATTCCGACTCGCCACTCCCCGACCGTTGAACTTGTGCATGCTACGTCTCCTTCGCGTTCGTTGGACCATGCCCGCGGTCCTCGCGAACCGCTCGGTCATGGCGCTCTGTCTCCACGCGAGAGAGAACCCGCCGCTCCGCGATCCAGGGCAACCCCCGCGTCGATTTTGTTTCGCACCGACGCCGTTGCCCTGCTGCGGCAACCGGCGGGTTCTAACTGGTGGGCCCGCGCGAGCGGGTCGCGATCACATCAATAAGGAGGAAGCGATCATGACCGCGAGATTCATCACGAGGGGATTGCTCGTCACGCTGGCGGGCGCGCTGGCCTTGGGCTGCGGCCAAGAGGCTGCCGGTCCGTCCGGCGCCGAGGTGCTGTGGGAGGATGCTTACTCGCCGACCGGGTCGCTGGTCGTCGCCCAGGACGGCGACGGCCGCCTCGACGTCCTGCTGCGCGGAAAGATCGGGGTCGACTCACCCGAGGTGGCGCGGGTCGCCTCCGCGGCGACCACGCTGGCCGATACCTATCTGGCGCTTCACCCGGGCGTGCCGGCCGTTCCGGCCGACGTCCGCGCGCTCTCCGACCGGCTGGTGGCCCAGCGCAAAGCCGAGCTCGCGGGGCTGACCCCCGTCGAGCAGGCGGCCCGCCCCGCGCCAGCGCAACAGCCCGAGGACGAAGCGGCCTTCGACGCGGAGGCCTGCCAGTCATTCAGCGGCGGGTTCAGCGGCTACACCCCGAAGTACTGCTCGTATCAATACAACTGGCATGCGATCTGTACCTACAGCACGGTCGCCACCAACGATCGGTCGTATGCCTGGAACGAATCACCCTACGCCGGCTACCAAACCTTGTCGGGGATGACCTGGATGCCGGCGATCCCGGCCTGGACCTGGCAGTGGGCGACCTGGGGCGGGAGCTACACCAATCGGTACGCCTGCCTGTACCTCGACGGCAGCAACACCTTCGGCAACGTCGGCATCACCGATCACGGCTTTTGGACCGACGAGAGCCTGCACCCGGTCTCCGGCGACTAAGTGTCGGGCTCCGTTCGCGCGCGCCTCGGCGCGGCCCTGCTCGGGACCATGCTCTGGTCCGCTTGCCGGCGCGAACCGGCGCGGCCGCCCCCGGGGCGGCACGCGCCGGCCGCGCGGCTGGATCGGCGGGTGGAGCTGCCCGACGTTGCCGATGCCGCGCAACGCGCGCGTCTCGCGGACACGAGCGCGGCATTGGTGTACGCCCACCGCCTGCGCTTCGAGCGCGGCCGGCCCGTGCGCGGCGCCCCGACGCTGGGCCAGGCCAAGCAGCTCTGCCCGGGCGAGCGCTTCGCCGACCAACCGAGCTGGGCGTTCTGCTCGGGCACGCTGGTCGACCGCGATCTCGTGCTCACCGCCGGACATTGCCTGGGCCCGGACCCCGCGCGCGCCGCCGAACGATGCCGCCGGACGCGGCTCGTCTTCGGTTACCACCTGACCGAGGGCGGTGGGCTCGCCGATCCGCGCGCTGAAGAGGTCTACGCCTGCCGCCGGGTGACGATCCTCCGCCAGGATCCCGGTGGCGCCGGCGCCGACTACGCGATCCTGCAGCTCGACCGACCCGTCGAACGCCGCCACCCCGCGCACGTCGCTCGCGGCCCGGTCGAAATCGGCGAGCGACTCGAGGCCGCCGGTTACGGGGCGGGGCTGCCCCTCAAGATCGAGGCGGCCACGGTGCTGGCCGCGCCTGCGAGCGACCTCTCCACCGACAGCAACGCCTTTGCGGGCGCGTCGGGCGGCGGCCTCTACGATTCGGCCGGCGAGCTGGTGGCCTTTCACCTGCGCGGCGCGGTCGACTGGCGCTTCGACCGGCGCTGCACGCGCGCCGAGACGACCCCGGGCGGCGACGACCGCGCCCAGCTGGCCGCGCCCGCCGTCGACGCGCTCTGCGAGGCCGGCTGGCCGAGCCCGGCGCTGTGTGGCACCGCCGAGAGGCACGGCTGCGCCGGCGACTGCCGATCGCCGCGCTGTGGGGACGGGCTCTGCGAGGCCGCCGAGTGGGCGACTTGCCAGGCCGATTGCCTCCCTTACCCCGACGTCCCCGCCGCCTGGCCCGACGATCCGGAGACCTACCGGCGCGCGAACGCGCAAAGGTAGCCCCCCTCAGGCGCCGAACGAGCGCCGGTACGCCGCCGGGCTGACGTGCTGGAAGCGGCGGAAGACCCTGCCGAAGTGGGTGGGGTTGGCGAAGCCCCATTCGGTGGCGATCTGCTTGAGGGGGGCGCGGGTGGCGAGGAGGGCGCGCGCGGCCTCTCGCACCCGCACCTCGATCATGTAGCGCGCGGGGGAGAGGCCGGTGCGCGCCCGAAAGTGGTGGCTGAAGTGGCTGCGGCTCATCCCCCGCTCGCCCGCGACGCGGTCGACGTCGGGCGGCTCGCGGGGGTCGCCGAGGACGCGCGCGCGCAGCCATTCGAGCAGGCGCTCCCGGTCGCCCTTGGGATCTCGCGCCTCGTCGACCCGCCGCTCGTAGGCGAGGAGGAACTCGAACAGGGCCAGCTCCACCTCGTGGCGATCGCGGAAGTCCTTCTCGAAGGCGCCCCGCACGAGGCGCATCGCGCTGGCGACCAGCGGGCTCGCCGGCGGCGTCACGATCAGGGGACCGGTGGTCGCGACCTGCTTGGCGATGCGGCGCATGATGTAGGGGTGATAGATGCCGATCCAGGCGAACGTCCAGCCGGGAGACCCCTCCGGCAGGTAATAGCGATGGCGTGAGGGGACGACGGCGAAGAACGCCGTACCCGGGGAGAGGCGCCGGGGCGGCCGCCCGTAGAGCTCGAACGCTCCCCATCCCGCGAGCGTCAGCTGGAAGAACACCAGCGGCCGGTCGCGCGGCCCCAGGCGCCGCATCCCGTCCCAGCGGTAGCCGCGCGGGTCGGTGCGCGTCTCCACGTTGCCGAAGTAGGCGTTGCTCGGCGTCCACCAGGGCGGTCCCTCGACGGGCGCGCGCGCGGCGCCGACCAGACGCCGCAGGTGCGTCGCCCAGTCGGCGGGCGGCTCCGGCCCCGGCCGCTGTCCCGCCACCACCTCGGAGGTGAGGACCTCGAACGAGCGACGGCGCCAGAGGGTGCCGTTCGGACGGGACGCGGTTGCGCGGCGCGTCTTCACAAATAGACCATAGTTCGAACATCGCAGCGATAGCGAGCCTCTTTTTGCCTGGAGTATCAGATCGTGGTCGGCTCACAAGGAGACGCCCCATGCCCAAGCTCCTGCGCGTGTCGCTGCTGCCCGCCTGCCTGGTCGGCGCCCTGATCCTGACCGACGCGGCGCGGGCCGCGCAGACCACGATCACCATCTCGATGGCCGCGCCCCCCGCGGCGCCGCGGCTTCAGCCACCCTTCGTCGTCGGCGCCGTCCCGGCCACGCCGTTTCTCTACACGATCCCGGCGACCGGGCAGGCGCCGCTCACCTTCACGGCGACGGGTTTACCGTCGGGGCTCACGCTGGCGGGCACCGGCATCCTCTCGGGGACCGCGCCGGCCGCGGGCTCATACCCGATCGCGGTCACCGTCACGAACGGCGCCGGAAGCGCGACCGCCACGCTGACCTTGGTCTCCGGGACGACGCTGCGCCCGACGCCCCCGATGGGCTGGAACAGCTACGACGCCTACGGCGCCAGCGTGAAGGAGAGCGAAGTCGTGGCGCAGGCGCAGGCGCTCAAGTCGACCCTGCAACCCTTCGGGTGGAACACGGTGGTCATCGACTACCGCTGGTACGATCCCGAGGACACGCTCGACGCCGACGGCCGCTATCTGCCCTCGATTTCGAAGTACCCCTCGGCGACGGGCACGACCGGGCTCAAGCCGCTCGCCGATCAGATCCACGCGCTCGGGCTCGGCTTCGGGATCCACATCATGCGCGGCATCCCGCGCACCGCCGTGACCGCCAACGCGCCCATCGCCGGCTCGACGTATCACGCCGCCGACGCGGCCAACACCAACGATCCCTGCCCCTGGGACCAGCACATGTGGGGGGTGAACGGCAGCAGCGCCGCCGGTCAGGCCTGGTACGACGCGCTCTTCGCCGAGTACGCGCAGTGGGGAATCGACTTCGTGAAGATCGACGACATGCTGAACAACACGACGAAGAGCTACCACCAGGCGGAGGCCGACGCGATCCGCAAGTCGGTCGCCAAGTCGGGGCGGGCCATCGTGGTGAGCTTCTCGCCGGGCGCGGACGATCCCTCCTGGCTGCCGAGCTCGGTCGCCGACCTGAACGCCGACGCCGACATGTGGCGGATCGTGGACGACTTCTGGGATTACAACGCCATCACCAACCTGGCGGGCGTCTTCACCGCGGCCGGGACCTGGCAGGCCTCGAGCGGACTTGCCGCCGGTCACTGGCCCGACACGGACATGCTGCCGCTCGGCTATCTCGGCCCGCGCTGCGAGTGGCACGCCTCGGGCGAGACCACGCTCACGCACAACGACCAGGTGACGATCCTGTCGCTGTGGAGCATCTTGCCGTCGCCGCTGATCTTCGGGGGCAACGTCCAGTCGCTGACCAGCGACGCGACCACCGGGCCGTGGACGGTGGCGCTGCTCACCAATGAAGAGGTGCTGGCGGTCAACCAGGACGCGCTCGGGACGCACGCCAAGCGGATCGCGCAATCGAGCTCGACGGAGGTGTGGGCGCGCGATCTCAGCGCCGGGCGCAAGGCGGTGGCGCTGTTCAACCGGGGCACGCAGGACGCGACGATCGCGGTCTCGTTCGCCCAGCTCGGCGTCTCGGGGACGCCGGCCGTCCGCGATCTCTGGAACCGCGCCGACGTGACCGGGATGACCACCGGGATCTCCGCCAACGTCCCTTACGGCGCCGCGTTGATGTACGTCCTCTCGCCTCCCTCGACGGGCGGCGCCGGGGGCGGCGCGGGCGGCGCGGGCGGCGGCGGGAAGGCCGGCGCCGGTGCGACGGGCACGGGCGGCGCCGGCGGGGTGCGCGGTTCGGGCGGCCAGCCGGGCGGGGCGGGCGGGCAGGGAGCTGCGGGCGGCCAGTCGGGCGGCGCGGGCACGACCGCCAGCGGCGGCGGCGCCGGTTCGGGCCCGCACGGCACCGGTGGGCGCGACGGCACCGGTGGCGCGTCCGGCGCGGGCGGCAGCCTCGGCACCGCGGGGAGCGCGGAGATCGGCGGGCGCGCGGGAATGGCCGGCGCGCCGAGCGACAGCACGGGCGGCGCCAGCGGTTGCAGCTGCGCCATCGGCGCCAGCGAAACGGCAGAGCCGGGCCTGCTTCTCCTGGCGCTTGCCGGACTCTGGCGCCGGCGGCGCCGGCGCCGCTAGCCGAGTGGTTGCTTCGCGGCCGCTGCTCTCCGATAAGCCAGGTTTATCGGCCTGAGCGCCGCGAGCGACGGCGGGCGGAGGTGTAATTCCGCCGACCCGAAAATCGACCCGAGACGAAAAACGTTCCTCTTGGCGATCAGCACGGTCGCCGTCGGGAATGATGGCGAGCTCCGTCGGCGGTTGTGCCGGGGGATGGAGGGAGAGGACTCGTCATGAGAAAACCATTGGTTACGAGTGTGGGAACTGTTTCCGTCATGTTGCTTGCGTTGACCGGTGTCGGCTGCTCAACGGATGTCGAGGGCGACGCCACGACGAGCATTGAATCGGCGTTGAGCAGCGCCCCGGCCGACCCGGTACCGTGCGCCGCGTGGGCGGACGCCGTCGTTGCGAACACCGGCAACGTTCTGGTCGGGGCGAGCACGCTCGTCGATTCCTACCAGTCGAGCCTGGGCGCCTACGGCGGGACCAACGTGGGGAGCGCGGCGGTCGTCCAGGCGGCGACCACCATCTCGAACAACGGGGGCGTCATTCACGGGACGCTGAGGCAGCACGCGCCGGCGGGGCTGGCCGTCGTGCCGGTCCCGGCGGGCGCGAAGAACCTGCCGCTGGGGGCGCGCACCCCGGGCGCGCTCAGCATCGGCAGCGCCGCCCAGAGCATCACGCTGGCTCCGGGAAACTACGTTGCGGCCAACGTCAACGTGTCCGCGCCAGGGGCGATCAACGTCTCGCCGGCCGGCCAGGTCCGCATCTGGGTGACGGGGAGCCTCAACTTGGGCGGAAACCTGAATCTCAGGGGGATCCCCAAGAACCTGGCGTTTCTGGTCACCAGCGCCGGGTTCGTCAACGTCAACAGCGGCGGCGCGTTCTTCGGGCTCGTCTACGCGCCGACGTCGGCGCTGGTGGTCAGCGGGCCGGTGTTCGGCACCGTCGTCGGCAGCAGCGTCACGCTCAACTCGGGCGCGGCGGTGCACTTCGACCAGAGCTCGGTCTGCGTCTCGAACACAGCCGAGCTCGACCAGTCCTTCATCACCGGCAACGACCTCAGCGACGGGCTCTACGGCAAGCCGGCGTTGATGGCCCAGTCGTACACCGCCGGCATCAGCGGCACCCTGCAGGGGGTGGCCATCGACGTGAGCGCCATCGACGTCACCCAGATCGCGCGCATTCAGATCGAAGCGCTCGCCGGCGGCATCCCGAGCAACGTGGTCCTCGGGTCGGCGCGCGCCGCGCGCGGCGGCGACCTCTCCATCAACACGGTGATCCCGCTCGGGGGCTCGATCCCCCAGGTGGCCGGCCAGCAGTACGCCATCCTGGTCGACTACCCGGACGCGCCGCCGTTCGTCAACGGGATCGAGAACACGGCGTCGTGGAACGGATCGGACGGCGACCTCTATCCGGCCGGGACGATGTTCACGACCTTCGACGGCGGGACGACCTGGCAGTCGTTCGCCAGCGAAGGGTTCGACCTCCACTTTCGGACCTTCGTCATTCCCAACTGAGTGGGGTCGGCGGGGTGGGCGGGCGTGGCGTGCGGACGGGGTGCTCACAGAGCGCCTCGTCCGCACGCCCGCGATTCACTCGGGCGAACACGGTTCGCTGACGGCCCGTCGCAAAGGCCGACAGGTCGCTCGGAGCTTCGGGGAGGCTGGTACGCCACGCGGGACCGCAACCGCGACGCGCGCGGCACGATCAACGTCGACGGACCCCGTTCCTCATCGAAGGGTGCAAGAAGGTTCCGGTCCCCGCCGAGAGGACCGGCTTTCTTGTCGGGGGAGGGGCTTCGCGTGGCCGCGGTGGAGCTGGTCGCGCTTTCGCCGGTGCTGGCGTACGCGCTGTGGCCAAAGGCGCGGCGCCGCTCGTGAGCGGCCGGTGGTAGTCTGGCCTGTCGCCGTGCCTTCCCCCAAGTCGACTGAGCCCGCTCCTCTGGTGGCCGCCGCGCTGGCGTTCAGCGAGACGCTCGAACGCTTCGACGCGCTCGCGCAAGCGGTCGGACGCGCCGGGCTCGAGTCCGCCGAGGGGCTGGCGCGCGCGGCGCAGGCGCTGCAAAAGGTGGCGGCCTGCGAGGAGGATCTGCAGAGGCACGCCCAGGCGCTGGGGGCGGCGCTGACCGCGGCGCGCGAAGCCCAGCAGGCCCGCGACGAGGAGGTGAGGGCGCGCGCGCTCGAGGTTCAGCGGCGCGGCGAGACCTACGCCGCCCTGGCGAAGCGGTTCGAGGCGGTCGGTCGCGACGCCGGGGAGCTGAACGCCACGGCGCAGACGCTGGCCGCAGAGCACAAGATCGAGCGCGGCATGAACCAGGAGGATCTCTCGTCCGTCTTGTCGCGGATCGATGAGCTCGAAGCGCAGATGACGGCCGTCGTGCGGGCGGCCGAGACGCTGGCCGGTGACGCCCGCGCGGCTGATTTCGGCGATCTCTCCGGGAAGACGGACGCGCTCCGGCAGCAGCTCCTCGCCGTCCGCAACCGGGTCGGCCTGCTCAAGGAAGCTCTCACCCGCGCGGTCCCGCGCACCTTGAGCTCGTAGCCGGCAGGCTCTCGCATCCGGCGACCGGAGCCCGGACGCCTGAGGTCGGCGCGCTGCCCCAAGCCGAACGCGTCCCGACTGACGAGCGACGGCCCAGGCATTACCTTTATGGACGGGGCTCCATGGACGGGGAACAGCATCTATGACAGCCGCGCTGGGTGTCGCCATCGTGCTCGGCGCGCTGGTCGTCCTCGGTGTGGCCGTGGCGGCTCTGCCGCCGATCCGCCGCCGCCTGGTGACCCCGCTCGTGATGCGCGCGCTCGGCCGGGCGCTGCCGAAGATCGGCGCCACCGAGCGGATCGCGCTGGAGGCGGGGACGGTCTGGTGGGACGGCGACCTCTTCTCGGGCGATCCCGACTGGGGAAAGCTGCTGCAGTTCCAGCTCCGGAAGATCACCGCGCGGGAGCGCGCCTTCCTCGACGGTCCGGTCGAGGAGCTGTGCGCGATGCTGGACGAGGAGCGCAACGGGCGGCTGCACGACCTGCCGCCCGACGTCTGGCTGTTCCTCAAGCGCCAGCGCTTCTTCGGGATGATCATCCCCGAGGCGCACGGCGGCCTTGGCTTCTCCACCATCGCTCACTCGGCCGTGATCACCAAGATCGCCAGCCGCAGCCTGGCGGCGGCGGTCACCGTCATGGTGCCGAACTCGCTCGGGCCGGCCGAGCTGCTGCTCGCCTATGGCACCGACGAGCAGAAGCGCCGCTACCTGCCGCGCCTGGCGACCGGCCAGGAGATCCCCTGTTTCGCCCTGACCGGCCCCGAAGCGGGGAGCGACGCCGCCGCCACCGAGAGCACCGGGATCGTCTGCCACGCCACGTTCGACGGGCGCGAGGGCCTCGGCATCCGGCTCACCTGGCGCAAGCGGTACACGACGCTGGGGCCGATCGCCACGCTCATCGGGCTCGCCTTCCGGCTTTATGACCCCGAGCACCTGCTCGGCGGCGCCGAGGACCTGGGCATCACCTGCGCGCTGGTTCCCGCGCACCTGCCCGGCATCGACATCGGCAAGCGACACGATCCGATGGGCGTCCCGTTCCAGAACGGCCCCACCAGCGGCAGCGACGTGCTGGTGCCGCTGGACGCCATCATCGGCGGGCCGGCCGGCGCGGGGGCCGGCTGGCGGATGTTGATGGAGACGCTGGCCGCCGGCCGCGCCATCTCGCTGCCGGCGCTCTCGGTGGCCGGCGTCGAGCTGGCGGCGCGCGTGACGGGCGCCTACGCGACGGTGCGCGAGCAATTCGACCTCCCCATCGGGCGCTTCGAAGGGATCGAGGAGCCGCTGGCGCGCCTGGGCGGCATGGCCTACCTCATGAACGCCGCCCGCGTCCTCACGGCGGGCGCCGTCGACGCCGGCCAGCGTCCCGCCGTCGTCTCCGCCATCGTCAAGGCCTACCTGACCGAGGGGATGCGCACCTCGATGCTCGACGCGATGGACATCGTCGCCGGCGCCGGCGTCTGTCGGGGACCGCGCAACCTCCTGGCCGAGGGCTATGCCTCCGCCCCCATCGCCATCACCGTCGAGGGCGCGAACATCCTCACCCGCTCGCTCATCATTTACGGTCAGGGCGGCATCCGCTGCCACCCGCACGTCCTCGAGGAGATGCAGGCGCTCGAGGCGCACGACGTCGCCCGCTTCGATCGCGCCTTTTGCGGCCACCTCGGGTTCCTGGCGCGCAACGCGGCGCGCGCCTTCGGGCACGGGTTGTTCGCCGGGCGGCTCGGGGGTCCGCGGGGGGTGCCGCAGCCACTCCGCGGCTACCTGGCGCGACTCGGGCGCATGAGCGCCGCGTTCGCGGTCATCTCCGACGCGGCCATGGCCACGCTGGGGGGCCAGCTCAAGCGGCGGGAGAAGCTGAGCGGGCGGCTGGCCGACGCGCTGGCCTGGATGTACCTCGGCTCCGCGGCCTGCAAGCGGTTCTGGGACGACGGGCGGCGCGAAGACGATCTCCCGTTCCTGCGCTGGGCGTGCGAGCAGGCGTTGTTCCGGGTCGACCAGGCGCTGCGCGGCTTCGTCGCCAACTTCCCGAATCGCCCCGTCGCCTGGCTGCTGCACCTGCTCGTGTTCCCCGTCGGTGGACGGGAACCCCCACCCGGCGACGCGCTCGGTTCGGAGGTGGCCCGCAGCCTCCTCGAGGGGCGTCCCCCGCGCGAGCGCCTCACCTCGGACATCTACCTCCCGCCGCCGCAAGAGATCGGGCTCGGCCGCCTGGAGGCGGCGCTGGCTGCCTGCGTGGCCGCGCGGCCGGCCGAGGCCAAGCTCCGGGAGGCCGTCCGCGGGGGCCGCCTCGCCCCCTCGCCGCGCTCGACGCTCGCCGAGCGTGCCCTGGCCGCGGGCGTGATTGGTGGCGAGGAGCGGCAATTGCTGGCGGCGGCGGAACGCGGCCGAGCGGAAGCGATCGAGGTCGACGCCTTCGACGACTTGACCGCGCGCTCGACCGAGCAGCGCCTCCCTTCTCCCGTCCGTGGCCGGGGACTGGGCTGAGGCCCGCGGGCCTGTAACCGCGCCGCGTGCCGATCATCAAAGGGCTGGTTTGTCTTCCGCCGACCGTGCCGATCCGCCGCGCGCGAGCCAGTCCTTCGTCGAGAAGGCGGGCCAGGCCTGGGTCCGGATGCAGGAGCGCACCGATGCGCTCATCGATCCCCTGGGACGCGTCGCCATCGAGCGTCTGGGCGTCGTCGCGGGCGAGCGGGTGCTCGACGTGGGGTGTGGGTGCGGCCAGACGCTGCTCGAGCTCGCCGAACGCGCCGGCCCCGCCGGGCACGTGCTGGGCGTCGACATCTCGCCCCCGATGCTGGCGCGCGCGCAGGAGCGGATCGCCGGGCGGCCCACGATCGCGGTGGCGCTGGGAGACGCCCAGACGTACGCCTTCGCTCCGGGGGCGTTCGACGCCCTCTACTCGCGCTTCGGCGTCATGTTCTTCGAGGATCCCCGGGCGGCGTTCCGCAATCTGCGCGGCGGGGCGCGGCCGGGCGGCCGGCTCTCGTTCGTCTGCTGGCAGGAGCTCGCCAAGAACCCCTGGGCGTCGCGCCCGCTCGAGGCCGTGCTGCGCCTGCTGCCGGAGTCGGCCCTGCCCGACCTGCTGCGCCCGGGCCGGCCGGGACCGTTCTTCCTCTCCGAGCCCGGGCAGCTGCGCGCGATCCTGGCCGACGCCGGCTGGAAAGACGTCGCGCTCGAGCCGGTGGAAATGCCGTTGCACCTCGGGGGCGCCGCGACGCTCGACGAAGCGGTCGCGTACTCCCTTCAGATCGGCCCGGCGGCGCGCGCGATGGCCGAAGCGCCGGAGGGACTCAGGCCGGCGCTCGAGACCGCGCTCGGCGAAGCGCTGGCGCCGTTCGCCGGCGCGCGCGGCGTGTTTCTGGACGGCGCCGCGTTCGTCGTCGTCGCGCGCGCCTGACCGCCAACCCTCCGGTGAGGCACCCGTTTCGGGCGCGACCGGCCGGGTAGGCGATGAAATCACCGTGTCCTACCCTTCAGTCCCAGCGCGGGCGTCCCGATAGATCCGGGGAATCATGTCGAGCGCGGGGGCGGCGCAACGCACCAGACGCGAGCGGAGCTACGTGCTCGCGGGGGTGCTGTTGCTCGCCCTCGGCTGCGCGGGCCGGACGCCGCCTGTCCGCACGGCCGAGAAGGCCTCGCCCCCGGCCCGCCTGACCTGGCTGCCGGCTGAATCGATCGGCGGCCGGGAGCTGGCCAAGGCCGTCAACGAGCACCTCCGGCAGGTCTCGCTCCCAGGTTCCGCCACCAGCGTGAGGGCGGCGGTCAGCATGGAGGTCGCCCAGCTGGCCATCGAGTGCACGGAGCCGACGCCGAGCTGCTACACCGCGGTCGGCCGTTCGCTCGGCGCCGACGAGATCCTGTGGGCCGAGCTCGGCGCGCCCGGCGATTCCTCGCACGAGGTCCGGGTGGCGTTGCTGCTCTATGACGTGCGCGGCGGCGCCGCTCCCAAGCGGGTCGAGCGGACGTTCGACAGCGTGGAGGTGGCCCGCGCCGGCGTCTCCGCGCTCGTCGACCGGTTGAAGACGAGGAACGGACCGCGATGAACGCGCGCAACTGTCCGGCTTGCCAGCGCGAGCTCCCCGGGGCGACCCTGCGCGCCCTCGAGCAGGGCACCACCTGTCCCCATTGCGCCACCCGGCTCAAGCGCACGCCGCGCCGGCCGCCGGCCGGCGCCTCCGGGGACAACGACTACGCCGGTTTCCAGGTGAGCCACACTCCGCCCGTGCGCGCGCGGCCCTCCGACGAGGAGAGCTACGAGTGGTTCCAGACGAAAGGCGCCGCCGGCACGGCGGCGCCGGCGGCAGTGACATCGCCGCCCCCGCCAGCGCGTTCGCTGTTCCCGTCGGTCACGGCGGGCAGCCCGCTCCGATCCATGCCCTCCGTCACTGGAGCCCCCGGACCCGTCCGCGCCGAGCCGGTTACCACCAAGCCGGCTCAGGCGCCCGCCACGGTGAACGCGGCTCCGGTGGTGACGTCGGCCACTCCGCCGGCGGTCGACAAGCGTCCGGCAGCGCCCGAGAAGCGACCGGTTCCGCTCGATCTCCCGCCTCCAGCGCCGCCGGTCGAACCGCGTCGCGCGCCCACGCTCGTCGGTGCGGGTCCGCCACCCGTCGAGAGACCGGCCCCTGTCCCGCCCACGCCGGCCCCGCCCGTTCATCCTCCGGTCGTGCGATCTGCGCAGGTCGAGCCGCCGCGGGCAGCGCTGGCCATGACCGCCGTCGTCCCGACCGCCGGCGCGACGCTCGCCCTGGCCGCGCCGCCAATGGCGTTCAGCTTTCGATCCAGGCGGAACGTCGCCATCGCGGCCGGCGCGGCGATGACGACCTTGCTGGTCGCGATCGCGGTCTTTCACCGCTCGGCCGATCGCCGGGCGGCAATCTCAGCGCCTCTTGCGACCTTGCACGACACGTCCCGCGCCTCGGCGGCGATCCAGCCGGCCCGCCCTGCCGAGGCAGAACCGTCAGGCGCGGGAGCCCGCGCCGAGCTGGGGGCCGAAGCGGCGGCGGGGAGCGCGACCGCCGCACCGCACGCCAAGGTCCGGACCACCCATCGCGCGACGGCGCACCAGCGCCGCTACGCCAAGAACGGCAAGCGCGGCAAGCACGCCCGACACGAGAAGCGGAGCGCCCGCCAGACGGAGATCACGTCGCGCGCGACACCTTCATCCGGCAACGACGGTGAGGCGAGGGCGAGCTACGAGCGCGGGAACGCGCTGCTGTTCGCCGGCGACGCGGCGGGCGCCGTCGCCGCCTATCGGAAGGCCGTCGACCTGGCCCCCGCCGATCCCATAGGCTACCGCGGCCTCGGACTGGCGTACGAGCAGCAGGGGGGGACGGCGGCGGCGATCCGCGCGCTGCGCAAGTATCTGAAGCTGGCGCCCGGGGCCGCGGATCGCGAGATCATCTCTCGACGGATCGCCCGGCTCGGGCACGCGACCAGCCGCCCGTAGCGGCCCCCTCGAGCGCCCCCGTTGACGTGCGGCCGGTGGAGCTAATACCGTTCTGCCCATGAAATGCACGGGTGTCGCGGTCTGGGGCGTGGTGGGCGTGGCCGGGGCGTTGCTCGGGGGATGCGGCAGCTCCGGCGGGACCAAGATCGACGGCGGCGGGACCGGAGGTTTGGGCGGGACTGGAGGTTCCGGCGGCGGCGCCGAGAACGACTGCCACGACGCGATGACGAAATTCTGCGACCGCGCGCAGACCTGCGAGCCCGGGTCCTTCGGGCTCAGCGGGTTCACCAGCCTCGCCGACTGCGTCTCGTACTTCGAGGCATCGTGCGACGACGCCGTCGCGGCGCCGCACACGGGGCGGACGGCCGCGCTGGTCCAGCAGTGCGGTGACGGATGGGCCGCGATGAGCTGCGCCGACTTCGTCCAGGGCAAGTCCGTTCCTGCCTGCCTGCCTCAGGGAGGGACCGCCCCCGTCGGCGGCTCCTGCAACAACGACTGGCAGTGTGCGACCGGGGTCTGCTGGCAGACCGCGAGCACTTGTGGAACCTGCGCCGCGGTGACGACCGTCGGCCAGCCTTGCCAGGTCGACGCGACCCGCGGCTTGCTCTGTCCGGACAACCTGGTGTGCACCGAGGCGGACGCCAGCGGCAGCATGCTGGTCTGCTCGGCTTACGTCCCCATCGGCGGCCCCTGCATCCAGACCGAGGTCTGCGGGGACAACGCCTATTGCGATCCGACCACCAACGTCTGCACGCAGCTCCCCGCGCTCGGACAAAGCTGCAGCGGGATCTACGACATCGACAACTGTGATCCGACCCAGGCCGCATCGTCGTGCGACGGCACCACCTGCACGCCCGTCGCCGCGGCGGCGGACGGGCAGCCCTGCGGAACCGTCAACGGCACGTACTTCCGGTGCAACGGCGAGTGCTCCAATTGGACCGGGACGACGGGCGTCTGCCACACCTTCCTGCCCAGAGGCGCGAGCTGCACCAGCACCGACCTCTGCGTCGCCGACACCCCCTGCAACGGGGGCCTCTGCACCTCGCCGGTCTGCGACGGAACGGTCTCCTCCGGCAAGGACGCCGCCGTGGCGGCGAGCGTGATCCCCGCCGGCGCGCGCGAGAGGCGCCGCGTCCTCCGCTGGCCGGGGATGCCGACCGGGGCCACGCCGCGGCGTTGAGCAGGGCCGCCGTGGAAGCGCGTCACCGGACGTCGGCCGAGGCGGCTCGCCGAGCGATCGCGCGCGGGCGCCACGATCCCTCGACGTTCCGCGCCGCGCTGTTGGGCGTTCCCCCGACCGACCGCGACGCCTGGATCGATCTGGTGCTCGGGCTCGACGATCTCCCCGGCGACGGTCCGGCGCTGCCGGCGGGCGGCGTTCCGTATCTGCCGTGCTCGGTCGAGCTCCTGCTGGAGACGATCGACCAGGCGGGCGTACGCGAGACCGACGTGTTCGTCGACGTCGGCGCCGGGCCGGGGAGGGCGATCGCGCTCGTGCACCTGCTGACCGGCGCGGGCGCCATCGGGCTCGAGGTCCAACCGGAGTTGGTCCGCGCCGCCCGCGTCCTCACGGACCACCTCGGCCTGTCCCGCGTCCGCTGTATCGAGGGGGACGCCGCGGCGGTCGCCGGCCTCATGGTCGTCGGCTCGGTCTTCTTCTTCTACTGCCCGTTCAGCGGCGCTCGCCTGGCGAAGGTGCTCGACGACCTGGAGCCGATCGCGCGCACGAGACAGCTCCGCGTCTGCTGCGTCGACCTCCCGCTCCCGCCGCGGCCCTGGCTCAGGCGCGAGCCCGGGGGAGGGGGAGCGCTCGAGATCTATCGGAGCACGCCCGCCGGCTGATCAGGAGGGCGCCTTGGCGCCGGCATCGTGGTCGGTCGTCAGGCTGAGCGTCTTCCAGCGGGCGTCCTCCTCGGCCCGCGCCGCGGCCGTGGCGGCCGCGACGGCAACGGCGTCGCTGCCGAGCAGCAAGTGCACCGGTGGCTGTTTCTCGCCGGCGAGCTGCAGGATGGCGCGCGCGACCTTGGCCGGGTCGCTGCGCCCGCCCTCGGGACGGCCGAAGGTGCCGCGGATGCCGGCGCCGACGGTCGGCTCGTAGTGCGGCGCCAGGTCCGGGGCCAGCATCGAGACGCCGAACATGTCGGTGCGCATGCCGCCGGGCTCGACGCAGGTGACGCGGATGCCGAGCGGCGCGACCTCGCGGGCCAGCACCTCGCTGAACCCGCCGACCGCCCACTTCGCCGACTGATAGGCGCCGAGACCCGGCGAACCGCGCCGCCCGCCGATGGAGGAGATCTGGATGATGTGCCCGGCGTGCTGGGCGCGCATCACCGGCAACGCAGCCCGGGTGACGTGGTAGACGCCGAAGAAGTTGATCTCGATCTGGCGGCGGAAGTCCTCCTCGGAGAGGTCCTCGACGGAGTTGGCCTTGATGGTGCCTGCGTTGTTGACGACCACGTCGAGGCGGCCAAACGCGGCGACGGCGCCCGCGACCGCGGCGCGCGCGGCGGCCGCGTCGGTGACGTCCAGCGCGACCGTGCGGAGGCGATCGCTGGGCGTCAGAAAGGCGAGGTCGCGCGGAGCGCGGGCGGTGGCGACCAGGCGATCGCCGGCCGCCAGCACGGCCAGAGCCACCTCACGACCGAGGCCCCGCGAACAACCCGTGACGAGCCAGACCTTGGACATGGGCAGGAACTCTAGCAGCCGAAAACGTAGAGCACCGTTCTACGTTCTGCATCGTTCGGCGTGCACGGCCGCGGATCCGCTCGGACGAGGGCCGCCGCGCGCGACGATCGTCGCTGGCACGGGGGCTGCAATTTAGGTGCTCCGAAAGGAGACCGTTTCCCATGTCCACCACGTTCCGTATCGCGAGACTCTCAATGGCCCTGACCCTCTCCGCCGGCCTGGTCGCCTGCAACGACCTCGAGCCGGCACCTCCCAAGGCGATGCCGATCGCCGCCGAGCCGCCGCGGCCGTCCGAGTTGCCGCCGCTGCCTAAGGTGACGCCGCCGCCGCCCACGTCGACGCCGACGCCGGCCTCGACGACCGGCGACCCGCCCAAGCCGGAGCCGGTGGCCGGCAAGAGCGATGACGACGACGAGCAAACGATCGAGCCGTCGCAGGCGCTGGCCGGCGCGCGCAAGCTGCTCGCCGACGGCAACGGCGAGAAGGCGCTCCGGCTGGCGAAGGTCGCCGTGCTGCGCACGCCCAAGCGCGCCGGCGCCTGGAACGTGCTCGGTCGCGCCCAGCTCCTCATCGGCAAGCGCAAGGACGCCATCGCCTCCTTCGAGAAGGCCGTCGAGCTCAACCCGCAGAGCTCGTACGCGCGCAACAACCTGGGGCTCGCGCTCATCTACGACAAGCGCTACGAGGAGGCTGTCGACTCGCTCGAGCAGGCCGTCGAGCTCGAGCCCGTCGAGGCGTACATGTGGAACAACCTCGGGATGGCCTACGAGCAGCTCGATCGCCTCGACGACGCCCGCGACGCCTACGACAAGGCGGTGGCCATGGACAGCGACCGCGCCGAGGCCAGCCTGAGCCGGCTCAAGGGGGTCAAGTCGGTCATCCGGACCGCCAAGGCCGACGCCCCTCTGCCCACGGAGATTCCGGGTCCGGAGCGCAAGGACGGCGTCGGCGGCAAGACCGACGAGGTCGGAAAGGGCGAGCCCTCGGCGATGCCGTGACGAAGAGAAACGACTGCAGCGGCCGACGGCCGGCGCGGCGAGACCGCGCCGGCCGTTCGGCCGTCCGTCCGACGGTGCGATTCGGGCTGCTTGACGCCGCTGTTACGACGCTCCCCGATTGACGCCGGCGCACCTCGACTCCAGCTTCGCGCGGGTACCGAGATGGACACCGCGGCGCGCCCCGAGAACCGGCCAGATCTGAGACGCGTCGGTCTTCATCCGGACTTCTGGTATCCACTGGCCCGCTCCAGCGACGTCGCCCCGGGCCGAACGTTCGCGGCGATGTTCGCGGGCAATCCCATCGCGCTGGCGCGGACCGAGCGCGGTGAGGCGTTCGCGCTCGAGGATCGCTGCGCGCACCGGCAATTCCCGCTGCACAAGGGCGTGGTCAGCGGCGAGACATTGAGGTGCGCCTACCACGCCTGGAGCTATCGCCCGGACGGCTGTCTGGCGGGCGTGCCGTACCTGGCCCGGGGCGCCTGCCGGCCGCAAGGCGTGCGCGCCTATCCCTGTCGCGAGCGGGACGGCTATCTGTTCGTGTTCACCGGCGATCGCGACAAGGCGGCGCTGGTCCCAGAGCCGTCGCTGCCCCTGGCGGCGTCACCCCACCATCGCACGATGCGTTTCTGGCGCCGGACGGCCTGCCACTACTCGTTCATGCACGAGAATTTGATGGACATGAACCATCAGTTCCTTCACCGCGGCATCATGGGAAGGATCAGGCCGACGCTGCTCGATTACGACACCGGGTCCGACTGGATCGAGGTGCGCTACCGTTTCCAGGACACGCCTGGCAGCCGGCCCGATCGACGCTCCCGTCTCATGCTGCTGGCCGGCCGCGAGCGCCGTCGTGGCCTCCCCGCCGCCGCTGGCCAGTCCGGGAACGGCGACGTCATGACCATCCGCACGCAGTACCCCTTCCAGACCCTGACCGTTCGCCGCGGCGACGCCGAGCGCCCCTCGTTCCACCTGTGGGCCGCTTACGTCCCGTACGATCGCGAGCAGCGCAGCCACGTCAGCGTCGGCGCGCTCAGCATCGAGCGCCCGCGCATCCCCGGTCTCATCCAGCTGGCCTGGCCCTTCATCCGCCGGTTCACCGAGGCGGTGTTCAGCGAGGACCGCATGGCGGTCGAGGCGGAGCAGCGGGCCTACGACCATCAGGGCGCCGACTGGAACCAGGAAGTGAACCCCGTGATCATCGCGCTGCGCGACGTGCTGATCCGCAACGGCGTCTCCGGCGCTCCGGCGTGACATGGACCGCCGAGGGGCCGGCCCACTTGATCCGCCGCGCGCTCGACGACCACGGGCGGCAATCGCTCGCGTCATGAAGGCGGCACGAAGTGCCGGGCGGCGGAAGGCGTGGGAATCCGGGGCCGCCTGGGACGCCGCGCAATGATTTTGCACCCCGGAGGCGGGCTCGCGGCTCTATCCCTTCATGGGAGATCTCCCGAAGCCCTCCGACGACGCGACGTGGACCGAGGTGGAGCGAAGCTTCTTCGCCGCCGCTCCTCCCGAGGACCTCAAGACCCTCATCGAAGCGCCGCGCTTCGATGACCAACCGGCGCCCGCTCCGGAGCAGCCGCGGCGCCGGATCATCGCCTGGCTACGACCCTCGATGAACGCAGCCAGGCGAAGAGTGACGCTCGTCTGCGCGGCAACGGGCGGGCTCGCCCAGCGAACGTGGCGCGGAACGAGGCTCGCCCTCGGGGCGGCGGGCGCGCCCGATCGCCGCCGCCTGGTCTTGGCGCTGGTGGGCGCGATCGCGGTGGCGGGGGTGAGCGGTTTCCGAGGCGGCGCGCCCACCAAAGAGGCCACCGGGGAGAGGGAAGGCCCGGCGGGCGGACCGACGGTCGCCGAGGCGGGCCCGGTCGCCCCCTCTGCGTCCGAGGCAGGTCCTCGACCGAACGTCGGTTCGCCCGGCGGCGTTCGGGCGGCGCGCGCCGACGCCACGAACCGAGCGCCGCGCGCTCACCGAAGATCTGTCGCGGCCTCGCCGCCCGCGCAGCGGCCGGTGGTGACCGCCTTCATGGATCGCCAGACCTTCTGGGCCCGCGAGGGTCGGTCGGCCCCAGGCCGCTCGGGCAGGCCGTTCTTCAGCCGCTGAGCGGCAGACACTAAAGCGACGCCGTCGCGGGCGCCAGATCCCAGAGCACGGCGGCCGTGCGGCGCGAGAGGGTACGGCCCTTGGCGCACAGGGAGACGTGGTAGCCGCGCGGGGGGCGTTTGAGGTCCACTTCTGTGATGCGGCCGCGCAAGGGGCTGTCCTTGCGGACCAGCTCGGGGACGACGCCGACGCCGCAGCCGAGCGCGACCAGAGCGAGGATGGCCTCGTTGCCGTCGACCTCGGCGTAGACCTCGGGGCGGACGCCCTGCTGCGCGAGCCAGGCGTCGACGCGTTGTCGGTCGAGGCCGCGGCGGGGGAGGATCACGGGCAAGCCGTTCCAATGGCTGCCACCGAGCCTGGCGCGCCGGGCCAGCTCCGTGTCCGAGGCGGGCGCGATGAACGCCAGGTCGGTGTGGGCGAGGCGGACGAAGCGGAGCTCACTGGCCGGGCGGTCGGGCTCGGGCACCACCGCCAGGTCGACCTCGTCGTTCTCCAGGGCTTGCATGCAGCGCGCGGCGTCCGAGGTGCTGAGCTGCAGGTGGATGCCGGGGTATCGCTCCCGGCAGCGCGCCAGGAGCTTGGGCAGGACGGAGTGGCAGGCGGTCACCGTGCAGGCGATGCGGAGCTCGCCCGTCGGTGTCTGTGTCTCGGTCGCCAGCGCCTCTTGCAAGCGCGCCTGCGCCGCCAGCTGCGCGCGCGCGTGGTCGCGGAAGATCTCGCCGGCGCGCGTGAGCGTGACCCGGCGCCGGCTGCGCTGGAACAGGGGCTGCCCGACCTCCTGCTCCAGCCGCTGGATCGCCCGGGTCAGGGCCGAGGGGCTCACGTGCAGCGCTTGGGCGCTGCGCGCGAAGTGCAGGCTGTCGGCCAAGTGCAGGAAAAGGCTGAAGTCCTGGTGCGATGGGCTGGCCATGGAGAGACGGCGTCGTTGCGATAACTGCAATACAGACTACCGAAAATAGGAGAATGCGCAACGTCGCCGGCGCGCTATCCTGGCTGCCGTTCACAGCGCGAGGAGCCCACCATGTCGAGACAGAACTACTTCAACACCCTCACGATGGCGCAGAAGCTGGACCAGCTCGGCCGCTGTCGCTTCATGGACCGCAGCGAGTTCGGCAACGGCGTCGAGAAGCTGCGGGGCAAGAAGGTGGTCATCGTCGGTTGCGGCGCGCAGGGCCTGAACCAGGGCCTCAACATGCGCGACTCGGGCCTGGACGTCAGCTACGCGCTGCGCCCGGACGCCATCGAGCAGAAGCGCGTCAGCTTCACCAACGCCACCAGCAACGGATTCAAGGTGGGGACCTACGAGCAGCTCATCCCCACCGCCGACCTGGTGTGCAACCTGGCGCCCGACAAGCAGCACGCCGACGTGGTGCAGAAGGTCATGCCGCTCATGAAGAAGGGCGCCTGCCTGGCCTACAGCCACGGCTTCAACATCGTCGAGGAGGGGCAGCAGATCCGCAAGGATCTGACCGTCGTCATGGTGGCCCCCAAGTGCCCGGGCACCGAGGTGCGCGAGGAGTACAAGCGCGGCTTCGGCGTGCCGACGCTGATCGCCGTGCACCGGGAGAACGATCCGAACGGCGACGGCCTGGAGATCGCCAAGGCCTACGCGGCGGCGACCGGCGCCGATCGCGCCGGTGTGCTCGAGTCGAGCTTCGTCGCCGAGGTGAAGAGCGATCTCATGGGCGAGCAGACGATCCTGTGCGGCATGTTGCAGACCGGCTCGCTCCTCTGCTTCGATCGCATGGTGGCCCAGGGGATCGACCGCGGCTACGCCAGCAAGCTGGTTCAGTACGGCTGGGAGACGATCACCGAGTCCCTCAAGCAGGGCGGCATCACGCTGATGATGGATCGCCTCAGCAACCCGGCGAAGGTGAAGGCCTTCGAGCTGGCGGAGGAGCTGCGCGGCATCCTGCGGCCGCTTTTCCGAAAGCACCAGGACGACATCATCACCGGCGTCTTCAGCACCACGATGATGAAGGACTGGGACGCGGGCGACAAGAACCTGCTCGGGTGGCGCGCGGCCACCAACGACACCGCCTTCGAGCGGACCCCGGCGGGCGCCGACAAGATCAGCGAGCAGGAGTACTACGACCACGCCGTGCTGATGGTCGCCATGGTCAAGGCCGGCGTCGAGCTGGCGTTCGAGTGCATGGTCGAGGTGGGGATGAAGCCGGAGTCCGCCTACTACGAGTCGCTGCACGAGACGCCCCTCATCGCCAACCTGATCTCGCGCAAGAAGCTGTACGAGATGAACAAGGTCATCAGCGACACCGCCGAGTACGGCTGCTACCTCTACAGCCACGCCGCCGTGCCGCTCTTGAAGGAGTTCATGTCGAAGCAGCCGACCGAGGTGATCGGCAAGCCGTACGCGCCCGGGACCCAGCAGGTCGACAACCGCCGCTTGCTGGCGGTGAACCAGGCCATCGAGGGCCACCCCGTCGAGAAGGTCGGCGCCACGCTGCGCGGCTACATGACGGCGATGAAGCAGATCGCCGTCGGTGGCTGAGGGCGAGCTCTCTCTTCCTGGGGGCCTCGGGCCGGGCTTGACCCTGGTCACCGGCCCCAACGGGTCGGGCAAATCGACCGCCGCGCGCGCGCTCGGGGCGCGCGTGGCGGGCGCCCGGGTCCTCTCGGCCGAATCGCAGCAAGCCTTCTACGAGGCGCAGCTCGCGGCGGACGAGGCCAACTTCAGCCAGGGCGCCGACACCAGCAGGCGCGTACGCGAGCTGCTGGGCGAGCCCGGACGCAGCCATCCGCTGTTCGCGTCGTTTCGGCTGGAGCCGCTGTGGGAGCGCCACTACCGACAGCTCTCCACGGGCGAGGCGCGCAAGGTGCTGCTGCTGCAGACCGTGCTGGCCGCGCCGCCGCTGTTGATCCTCGACGATCCCTTCGACGGCCTCGACCGAGCCGCCTGCGCCGAGCTGGCCCAGGCCATCACCGCCGTGGCGCAACGCTTGCCGGTGCTCGTCGTCGGGGCGTGGGGAACGTCCGGCACCCGCGGGCTGCCGTTCCCGCCCGAAGGACTGCGCGAGGTGGTGGTCTTCGCCGAGGGGCGCGTGACGTTTCGTGGCTCGGCGCAGGCATTCCTGGCCCGCGCCCCCGACGACGTCCGCCCCCACGCGCCGCCACCCGTCGCGCTCGGCAGCTGGACCACGCCGCTCGATCCCGGCCTGCCGCTCGTGCAGTTGAGGGGTGGTCGGGTCCGCTACGGCGAGGAGGTGGTCTTCGAGAACCTCGACTTCACCGTCCGCGCGGGCCAGCACACGTTGATTGAAGGTCCCAACGGCTCGGGCAAGACCAGCTTGCTCGAGATGATCACCGGCGATCACCCGCAGGCCTACAGCAACGACCTGCACCTCTTCGGCCGGCGGCGCGGCAGCGGCGAGAGCGTGTGGGAGATCAAGAAGAACGTCGGGCTGGTCTCGGCGCGCCTGCAGCGCGACTACCGCGTCGGCGGCAGCGTCGAGGAGGTTTTGCTGAGCGGGCTCTTCGACAGCATCGGCGTCTACCAGAAGCCGGAGCCGAGCCACCGCGCCCGCGCGCGCGCCTGGCTCGATTGGCTCGAGATCGGCATTCCGCCCGCGGCGGCGTTTCGCGAGCTGTCGTTCGGGCAACAACGCCTGGTGCTGGTCGCGCGGGCCGCCATCAAGGTCCCCCCGCTGGTGGTCATGGACGAGCCCACCTCCGGGCTCGACGCGGACAACCGGAGCCGCGTCCTCGACCTCGTCGCCTCCCTCTGTACGCAGGAGAAGAGCACCGTCCTGATGGTCACCCACCGGGCCGACGAACGCGCCTTCTGGCAGGACCGCATCGGCGGCGCGATCCTTTCGCTGCCATAGCGCCCCTCGCTCCGGCGGAGGTGCGCGGACGTCAGCGGCGGCTCGCGGGCCGTCCCTGGTGCCGCCGGCCCGGGCGCGCGGCGGGCCCGGCCGCCGCGCGCGGCGCTTCGCCGGTCAGCGTGCCCAGGAATCGTGACAGCAGGTCGACGTCGTCCTTGGACAGCGTCGTACCCAGCTGAACCCGCGCCATGGTGACGATCGCGTCGTGCAGGTTGGTCGCCGAGCCGTCATGGAAATAGGGGGCCGTCAGGGCCACGTTTCGCAGCGTCGGTACCTTGAACCGGTAGAGGTCGCTCTCGTTCTTCGTCAAGCCGTAGCGGCCGAGGTCGGCCTTGGTGACGGTGTGACCCGGCTGGAGAAACGGCGGCATCCCGAGGCGGCCGAAGCGCTGGAAGCTGGTCCCGCCGAGATTGATCCCGTTGTGGCACTCGGCGCAGCCGAGGCTGACGAACAGATCGTACCCGGCCTGCTCGTCCGACGACAGCGCGTCTTCCTGCCCGCGCAGGAACCGGTCGAACCGCGCGTCCGGCGTGACCAGGGCGCGTTCGAAGGTGGCGATGGCGTCCTTGACGTTGGCGGGCGTGGCGCCGTCCGGGTAGATGGCAAACGCTTTGGCGTAGGCGGGGCTCGCCTGCAACTTCTTGATGACGCCGCCCCAGTCGGACGCCATCTCGGCCGGGTTCTGGATGGGACCGTCGATCTGCGCTTCCAGCGTGTCGGCGCGTCCGTCCCAGAACTGGCGGAAGTTGTAGCCGCTGTTGAGGACGGTGGGGGCGTTGATCGCGCCGAGCGCACCGCCCACGCCGACGGAGACCTTGCGGCCATCGACGCCGCCGTGACTGAGATCGTGGCACGACGCGCACGACACCGTTCCGTCCTTCGACAGCTGGCCGTCCGAGAACAGACGCTTGCCGAGAGCGACCTTGCGCGCGTCCAGGTCGACCTGCAACGGGATGGGCACGAACTCCGGCGCCGCCACGCCCGCGGGTGGTGACGGCTGTTTGTGCTTGGCCGCGGCCGGCCCCGAGGCGAAGAGCACAGCGATGGCCGCGCCGTGTGCCAGGCGGCGGGCGTACGCGGAGGCGTCCATGGCCTGCACATCGGAAGCCAGACAGCTTTCCTGAGGGCGTCCGGGCACGGCGCGTCGACAGATGCTCAAGTTGGCTCTGGAAGTGACGAAATGCTTCATGGGAGGGGGGCCGACCGCCGGACCCGTCTGCCCGTTGGAGAGGACGCGTGGGGCGAACCGCAAACGACGAGCGTGGAGCATCGCGATCACGGCGAGCAACGCATGAGACCGCCGGCCACGCGGCGAGCGGCAGCGCGCGACCGTCGCAGTACCAGGTGATCGACGAGCCCCTCAACGAACACGGGCATCGACGCGAGCTGTCGACGCTGCGGTTGAAGGTGATGCTGATGCTGTTCATCAGCGCGCTCCTGATCGCACTGTCCCTGTTGGTGAGCGTCCTGGCCACGCGCATCTTCAACCAGATCAACCCGGCCATCGCCGACGACCTGGAGTGGAAGGCCCGCCGCGGGGCGACCGAGCTGGCCGAGGCCGCCGCGCTGGGGATCGCGATTCAGGATCGGCCGACCGTCGAGCGATCGTTCGGCGAATACCGCGGCAACGCGGACGTCGCCCAGGTCGCGGTCCTCGATCGGACGGGCGCACTCCTGGCGTCCTACGGGCGACCGCTGGCCAACGAGGGCGAGCTTTATGCGGGACCGCCGGGGGTGGTGCGGGTGACCGACACGACGCTGAGCGCCTGGGCCGCCGCGAAGATCGAAGGGAACGTCGTCGGAAAGGTCGCGCTCGTCGTGTCGAAAGGGCGCCTGCGGGCCGGCCAGCGGCTACGCCGCGAGATCCTGGGCGCGACCCTGTTCGGCTGCCTCGCCGCGCTCGTCATCACGCTGTTCTTCGTGAACGCCTACCTCGGCCCGCTGGTGACGCTGACCCATCGTGGTCTGCGCACCGCGCGCGAGCTGGAGATCGCCAAGCGGATCCAGACCTCGATCCTGCCCACGCGGACCAGCGTGCGGTCGCTGGAGATCGCGGCAAGCATGATGCCCGCCACCGAGGTCGGCGGCGACTACTACGACGTCATCCCGGTCGAGGACGGGGCCTGGATCGCGATCGGCGACGTGGCCGGTCACGGCGTGCAGGCAGGCCTCATCATGATGATGGTCCAGAGCGTGGTGGCGTCGGCCACCAAGATGCGCCCGGACGCGACGCCGGCCGAGCTGTGGAACGCGCTCAACCGCGTCCTGATCGAGAACGTCCGGGGCCGCATGGGCTGCGAGGAGCACGTGACCTTCTCGCTCATGCGTTACACCACCGACGGTCGGCTGGTGTTCGCCGGCGCGCACGAGGACGTCATCATCTGCCGCGTGGACAGCGGCAAGTGCGAGCAGGTCGAGACCCCCGGAACTTGGCTGGGGATCGATGAGGCCCTCGGCAGCACCATCGTCGACACGACCGCCAGGCTGCGTGGGGGTGACGTCATGGTCCTCTACACCGACGGCATCACCGAGGCCCGGAACGCGAAGGGTGAGATGTTCGGGCGGCGTCGCCTGGTCGACGTGATCGAGCGGCACCATTCCGAACCGAGCGAAATCATCCGCCAGAAGATCATCGACGGCGTCACCGAATGGATGGACACGCAGGACGACGACGTCACCGTGCTGGTCCTGCGGTACGGCGCCGAGGGCGCCGCGGTCACGGCCGCCGCCTGAGCCGCGAGCTGCGGCGCTCCCCCGAAGGTCCTGCGGCTGGCCCCTCGAGCGCTGGATCTGCCGGTCGCCGCCGGCGCGTCGTATGCTTGCGGCCATGAACGAGCGATCTCCGACCAAGCTGGGCGCCACCGGACCCGAGGTCTTTCCGCTGGGGCTCGGGTGCATGGGGATGTCGGGGGTCTACGGCGCGACCGACGACGCGGAGAGCGTGGCGACCATTCAGGCCGCCGTCGACGCCGGCGTCACGTTGATCGATACCGGTGACTTCTACGGGATGGGGCACAACGAGCTGCTCGTCGGACGCGCGCTGGCCGGGCGGCGGGCGCGGGTGCTGCTGTCGGTGAAGTTCGGCGGCCTGCGGGGGCCCGACGGGGCGTTCCTGGGATTCGACGGACGCCCGGCGGCGGTGAAGAACTTCGCCGCCTACAGCCTGCGGCGGCTGGGGGCGGAGGTCATCGACATCTACCGGCCGGCGCGCCTCGATCCCGAGGTGCCGATCGAGGAGACGGTGGGCGCCGTCGCCGACCTGATCAAGGCCGGTTACGTCCGGTACGTCGGCCTCTCCGAGGTGGGCGCCGATACGGTGGCGCGCGCCGCGAAGGTTCACCCCCTCGTCGACCTCCAGATCGAGTACTCGCTGGCCTCGCGCGGCCCCGAGGCGCGCATCTTCCCGCAGCTCGCCCAGCTGGGGATCGGCGCCACGTTGTACGGCGTCTTCTCGCGCGGCCTCCTCGGCGGCAGCAAGCCGAGGGACCGGCGCGACATGCGCGCGCATCTGCCGCGCTTCTCCGGCGACAACCAGCGCCGCAACGACGAGGTGGTCGCGGCGCTGCAAGGCTTCGCCGCCGATCGCAAGATGACCGTCGGTCAGGTGGCGGTCGCCTGGGTGCTGGCCCGGCAGCCCGAGTTCGTCCCGCTCATCGGCGCCAAGACGCGGACGCAGCTCGCGGACGCCCTCGCCGCCCTCGACAAGCCGCTCGGCGCGGCCGACCTGGCGGCGCTGGAGGCGCTGATTCCACCGCACGCCGTGGCCGGCACGCGTTACGGCGCCGAGCAGATGGCCCACCTCGACAGCGAGCGCTGATCCGCTTCGCCGCCCGGGCCTCGGCGCGAGCGGCGCGCTTTCAGGCCTCGAGCAAGGCCCGACATTTGCGATTCATCGTACGCGCGGGGCCGTCGCCGTCGTTGGAAAACCACGGTCAGATCTCAGTAACCTCGCGCCTTCGTGTTACCGTCGAGGACGCAGCGCTCTGACGACGGAGGCTCCCCCATGCGTCACCATCCGAACACCACAATCGCGGCGATGCTCCTGGCCGCGTCGACCGCCGCCTACGCGGCGCCGCCGGCCCCCGCGGCCTCCGACGAAAAGCCCGAATTCCGGCTTCAGGACACGCACACGGCCAAGGAGGCGCACGGCGCCACGGCATCGAAGATCAAGCCGACCAGGACCGAGGCGGCGATGAAGCTGTTCGTCGTCGACAAGGACAAGGGGCCGGTCAAGGGGGTGGTCATCTTTCTGACCGGGCCGGACAAGACGAAGTACTACGCCGAGCCGACGGACAGCGATGGCTATACGGAGCTGCTGGTGCCGGTGGGCAAGAAATACGACATCACCTACCTGAGCCTCGGCCGGCACGAGATAGCGGCCACCGTTCCCGTGGCGGACGAACCAAGTCAATCGGTCAAGCTGACCCTGCGCTACAAGCGTGAGATCCCAGAGAAGCCTTTCGTCCTGGCCGGGGTCGAGTTCGACACCGCCAGGGCGACGATCCGCCCCGAGTCGTTCCCGCGCCTCGACGCGGTGGTCGACTTCATGGCCCACAAGAAGACCGCGCGCATCGAGATCTCGGGCCACACCGACAACGTGGGGAACGCCCAGGCCAACAAGACGCTGTCGGAAAAGCGCGCGCAAGCGTGTCGCAACTACATCGTGTCGAAGGGCATCGACAAGAAGCGGCTGGACGCCGTCGGCTTCGGCGACGAGCGCCCCATCGCCCCCAACGACACCGACGAGGGCCGCCAGAAGAACCGCCGCATCGAAGCGAAGGAGCTGTAGCGCCCGCCGGCAGCCGCGTTCCGACGTCCACGCACATTTCCGTCTCTTCGGTGTGCCGATGACTTAGGCGCAGCGTTTGTTCTGCCGAAGACAACTCGACCTCGAACACATGGGAGCGATCGATACCGAAGACGCGGCGCGACGTTTGGCGCGGGTGATCCTGTCGGACATCGATCTCTACAGCCGGGAGCGGCCCAAGCCGGGCGAATCTCGGGAGGCGCAAATCGAAGAAGGGCGCCGGCTCTTCGCGAGCCGCGTGATCCCCGAGCTCGTCCCAATGTTCGCCAGGGTCTTGGCGGATCGCGCGGCGGGCGGCGTGAACGCGCCCGCGGCGACGGCGGCACCCTCGGTCCCCGCCAGCGCCGCGGCCCCCGCGGTTGGTCCCGTCCACTCTTCTGCCGCCCCGAGCTCGGCGATCGAGGATGAACCCGCCACCGATCCTTCGATTTTCGTCCCGTCTTTCGAGCCTCCGGTCCGGCCGGCGCCCGCTGTAGCGGCGCCCGCCGTCGTCGATCCATCGGTCGAAGAAGCTCCCGTTCCGAGCTCGACGCCACGCGCCCCTGGCGCTTCAAACCCGGCGATCGAGGATCTCCCCGAAACCGCTCCCCCGCCCGCCGCCGGGTCTTTCGCGGATGGGCGCTCGGCCGTCCCCACGCCTGCGGCGCGGCCCGCTGCCCCCGCTCTTCCGCCGCCGTCCGTGGTTGCGCGGGCTCGGCCCGAAAGTCCCATTCGCGTGCCGCCCGCGCCGCCGCCCACCGGGGCTCCGGCCGCGGTGGCGCAAGCTCGGCCCGCCGCGCCGCCTGGTCCCGAAATACCCGCTTCCGTTCCGACCGCTCCTGTTCCGACCGCACACCTCTCGCTCCCGAGGCTGCTCGCCATCGTGTCGGCCGTGGCCGCGATCGTCGCCATGTTCCATCGTTTCTTTCGTTGACCGGGGCAACTGGTTCTCCGGGGCAAGCTGTCGCCGGCGGGTACTTCGCGCGCTACGAGAAGGAGATCCTGGCCGCGCAGCGCGGAGCCCGTTTCCACGAAGTTGGCGCGCGCCGTCGGTCGTTGACCGCAATGATCCGGGATACAGATTGAGTGAGAGCTCGGCCTGAGACCGGGTGGGGGTCGTGATGATGCTGTTGTCTCACACGCCGGCGACCTTGCTGGCGACCGCGCTGATCGCGATGGCGCTCTTGACGTTCGTGTCGGGGGTGCTCGGGTGGCACGCGCTTCGGCGCGCCTTCGATGTTCCGCGCGTTCCACGTCCCCGGGCGATGTATTTCGCGCTCGCCCTGGCGTGGGGCCTTCTGCTGACGGCCTCCGCGGCGACCGCCATGTCGGCGCTCCTCTTGCGAGACCATGACCGCGTGGACGGTCCCACGGCGATCGGCGAGCTGGCCTGCCAGCCGACGACGCAGGGACACAGCCGGGTCGAGGTCAACACGACCGGACGCTCACGATTGGGAAACCCGGAAACGTACGAAGTCGACGGTGACTCCTGCACCGTGTCGGTGAAAGAAGTCGACTTCCGCCCTGGCCTGAGGCCGCTCGGTCTTCGCGCGCTCGCTCGGGTCGACGGTGTCGGGTCCGTCGTTCGCCCCGGCGTGAACCCGCTCTGGCTCACGCCCCGAGCGGCGGCGCGTCCGGGCCTGCTCGGGCTGGTCGTCGGGCAGACCCGCACGTTCCGGATGACCATCCCGGCCGGCTCGAACCAACGATTCGTGGTGGTCGCGGCGCCGGGTCAGGATCCCGTGTTGCGGCCGGCACCCATCTGAGTCACCGAATCTCTATTGCCTGCCCGACGACGACGAGCCCGTGTCGTTGCCCCCGCAGGCGATGTGCAGGGCTCGGAGAAAGCCTCCGAGGTCGAGGGGCTTCGGCAGGACGTGACACACGTTGAATTGGTGCTGCAGCGTCTCCCGGGCGAACCCGCACGCGCTGATGACGACGACGGGGATGTCGCGCAGGCCAGGGTCCGCGAGTTGCTCCGCGCGAAAGTCCCACCCATCCAAGGTCGGCATCATCACGTCGAGCACGATGGCATCGATCCGGAGACCAGAGCGCAGATGAGTCAGGGCCTCGACGCCGTTGCTGGCCGACACGACGGAGAAACCCTCGCCTTCGAGAAACTCGGAGACGCCGTCCAGAATCGCGAAGTCGTCATCGACGAGGAGGACCGTCCCCGCCGTCCCGAGGGGGGGAAGCTCAACCGTTGTCCGAGGACTCCTGGGTTCGGTCACGACAATTACCGCCGGCGCTCTGTTATCTAGGTTGTACAAACCGTGGTGCCGGGACCGTAAAGATCAAGGTGCTATCGATGCTCCCCGTCTTCGTCGGCGGGCACCTTGGCCCCGACCCGCGGCCACCGCTGCGTCTTGTATTGGCACAGGGTCTTCGAGATCTCGCGCATGGACGGCGGCCGGCGCTCGGGCTCCTTCGCCAGCATCCGTGCCAGCAGATCGTCCAACCACCCCGGGAGATCCGAGCAAATCGCGAGCGCCGACGGGGCGGGCCGAAAGCGGTGGGCGATCACCAGCTCTCGCAGGCTCGAGGTCACGAAGGGCGGCTGCCCGGTCAGCATCTGGAACAGGATGCATCCCAGCGCGTAGATGTCGGCCCGGTGATCGACCTCTGCGCCCGCACACTGCTCGGGGGACATGTACTCCGGTGTGCCCAGCAGCGTTCCCCGCATCGTCAGACGAGCGACTGCGTCGGCAGCCAACAGCTTGGCCACCCCGAAATCGAGCACCTTCACGGCCGCCGTCGGATCGCGGCCATTGCCGACCAGGAACACATTCTCCGGCTTGAGATCGCGGTGGACGATCCCCTTGTCGTGCACGGCGCCGAGCGCGTCGGCCACGCGCCTGGCGATCAGGCTCGCCGCCGACCAATGCAGCCTCCCGGCCCGCCGCATCCGTTCGGCCAGCGTCTCCCCCTCGAGGTGCTCCATGACGATGTACGGGCGGCCCGCCGCGTCGACGTCGCAGTCGAAGACGTCCACGATTCCAGGATGGCGGATCAACGACGTGGCGCGGGCCTCGGTGAAGAAGCGCTGGAGCACCTGCTGGTCGCGCGTCAATTCGGGCGCCAGGACCTTGATCGCCACCTGACGCGCGATCCGCTTGTGCTCCGCCAGGAAAACGACGCCCGTCGAACCGCTTCCAAGCTGGGCGACGACCCTGTAGTTGCCGAAAGCGTCGCCGATCATTGGATCCAGCGTTCAGAATGTAGTGTCGGCGACTCGGAAATGGGAGGCCTCCCTTACTGCTTCCGGCCAAAGTCTTGCGTGCGCCCGGAACCGGATTCCTTGATGTCCGAGCGCCCGAGGACCACCGCGCGCTCGCCAAGTCGGACGAGCCCCATCGAGCGAGGCCGCCCCCGTCCCTCATCGCCGATCGGCAGGCTACTCGCAGTCGGCCACGACAACTGTCACGTTGTCGGCCCCACCGGACGCCAACGCCGCCTCGATCAACGCAGGGACGGCGTGGTTGATATCTGCCGCGCCCTTCAGAATGTCGGCAATCTGATGGTCCAGGACAGAGCCATGCAGGCCGTCCGAGCAGAGAAGGATTCGATCGCCGGGACGCAGGCGCGATTCCGAGATGATCGGCTCGATCGTCGATCGGGTGCCTACCGCCTGCATGAGGACGTGCCGGTGAATGAAGGTTCCCACGTCCTCGGGCCGAAGGATGCCGCTTTCCAGCAGCTGGTGAGCGATCGTCTGATCGCGGGTCAGGAGCTCGAGACACCCGTCGCGCAGCAGGTAAGCCCGCGAGTCGCCGACCTGCGCGATGAAGAGCCGGTCCGGCAGCAGGACGGCGGCCGTGCAGGTGGTCCCCATGCCGCGCGCCTCGGGGCGCGCCTGGGCCTCGGCCAACACGGCTCCATTGGCGCCCCAGACGGCACTCTTGAGGAACTGGTCGGGATGCTCGGCCACCGCCGGCCCGGCTTCGACCAGGTCGTGTTTGATCACCTCCGCGGTGATTCGCGCCGCCAGCTCCCCCGCGGCGGCGCCCCCCATTCCGTCGCAGACCAGCAACAGGATCCCTTGCGAAGAGAGCGGAATCTCGGCGCGGCTGCAGGCAGTGCTCAGGTCGCCCGAGCGCAGATCAGCGATCACGAAAGTATCCTGATTGGTTGCCCGAGAAGCGCCGATGTCGGTGGCGCCGCAAATCGCCAGGCGGTTGTGCGGCAGGTCCCTGCTACGGGTCGAGTGCTGGACTGGTGAGTGGTTCATCGGGTCTCCTCGGCTCGGACTCGGCGGTGGTTGCCATTGGCCTCACCCAGCGCTCGACGGAGGTCTCCCGCGCGATCGCGGCCTCGAGCGCGGTGATCGCGAGGGGGGCGGATCCGCATCGCTCGTCGTGGACGACGATCTTCTGCGCGACCCCGGGGTGGTACTCGACGACCGTCAAATGAGATCCGTCGGTCGTCGCGCAGACGCAACATGCTTCGGGGCGATCGAGAAAACCGATGGCCTCGATGTTCGAGAGGAGATCGTTGAGCCGCTCGGGAGACAACCTTCCGCGGCGCCTGCCGATCTGGGCGACATCGGTCAGTCCGTCGTAGACGAACGTTCCGTCCAGGAAGATCGAGACCTGGTAGACGGGGCACCGCTCGGGGGGACAGCTCCCATGTTGCATTCGAATGAGCGCGTCCGGGACGTCGGGCAGCGCGACCAGCCCCGGATTCCGGCTGCTCGAGGCGGTGCCGCCGCTCGCGCATCCCGCCAGGGCGACGGCCAACGCCATCCCCATCGCTGCCTTCGTCACCTGTGCGTGCAGGATGACCATGCCGGAATCTCGCGTCGGGCTCAGACGAGGTGCTTGAGCTTCGCGAACACGAAGCCGAGCGCGGCGGCGCCCAGGAGGACGCGGAGGGGATTGCTCCTCACGAGGCGATTCGTTCGGCCCGACAAGCTCTTCACGGTCGCGCGCGCGCGCTTCACCAGGCGGGGCGCGGCGGGAAGTCGATCCGAAATGACAGCCAAGGCCGAGGTGGTCTTCTTCGCCGCGCGCTTAGCTGTCTTCCTGGCCGACCTCTCGAGGGACTTGGCCGAAATCGCGGAGGTGATCTTCTTCTGAGTTTGGCTCATGCAGCGAAGCACGAGCGACAATCGTGCCAAGTCTCGAGGTGAGATAAGCCATGGGCTTACGGCTTGAGGGGAGAATGTACGGTAACAGCCTGACGCGATCGTAGCCTCACCCGAGACGATCGAGGTGGCTTCTTTGCGAGCGCCCAACCGCTCGGGAGCGCCTTTGACGCGTCCGCCACCAGGAGGGCTGGTTGGCTCTGGACTATTCGATTCGCAACCCCATCCTCCTCAGGTTCCCGAAAGGATCAGGCAATGACCGACAGAGGTGTGAACCATCGGAAGCTCGCTCGCCTTCGTCGGGGCCACGAACGCCTCAGGCCGCGAGTCGTCAGCCAGCGCGCGCGGCGAGTCCCGCAACCGTCGACGGAAGACGCCTCGAGGGATGCGATACCCAACGCCCTGTCACCGACTCGATGTGACCCCGGAAATCTCGGCGAAACGAGGAGCGAGATCGATGACACCCCGATCGTGCTCGCGGGCGGGGGCGCGCCCACACGTTACCGTCTGCTCATCGAGGATAGATACCCCGAGGTTGTGATTCCAGCAGGTGCGGCCGCGACCATCCCGCGTTCCGACGGCAGAAAACCACCACGCCGCTGAGCCGTCTCCAACATCCTCCTCGAGCTGTGATGTCGCGCGACGTGACTGCCGAAGGCACGTTCGTACACTTCTAATTCCTCGCGTCCGCGTCCTCGCGCCCGCGTCATCCAGGATCCGAGTTTCTCCGGGCGGAGTACACTCGAAAGATGGGAACAGCTCCGCGGACGCTGAACCTGAAAGCGGCCCCTTGGAAGATAGCCAATCTCGCGGCGCTGAAGCGGGATGGCCGCCTGCACTTGCCGGATCTCCAGCGGGGCTTCGTCTGGTCGGCGGACCGCGTGCGCGCGCTGCACGACTCGCTCTATCGGTCGTACCCGGTGGGCGCGCTCCTCTTGTGGGAGCCGCAATGGGAGGGGGAAGCGCCATTTTCCACGCGCGCCTGGGACATCTGTCCGCCGGACGAGGTCACGTTTCGCGGCGTGCCGGAGGCGCCGCGGCAGGTCGTCCCCGGCTCGCTGTTCGTTCTGGACGGGCAACAGCGGCTGACTTCCATCTTTCGGCTGGTGTTTCGCAGCCGGATCAGCAACAAGACGACGCCGGATCCGGACCTGCTGGTGGCGCTGTCGCCGCGCGACGAGTGGGTGGAGAACCCCTTTCACCTGCGGTCGAAGACGCTGCACCGGCGCATGCGCGAAGGCCTACTCGTCCCAGCGGAGGTGCTGTTCGAGGGTATCCGCGGCGGGAACGAGAGCCTGGCCGTGCAGCGCGCGCTGGGCGAGTGGCTGACGTCCGGTGACGAGCTCTTCTTCGAAGCGCTCGATCGCGCCAACGCGATCCGCACCTCCATCTTGCAGGCGGAGGTGATCGCCTACGAGATCGACGCCGCCGCCAACGACGACAACGTGATCGAGATCTTCGCGCGCCTCAACCAGCAGGGCGTCCGGCTGCGGCCCGGGGACTTGGCGGCGGCGCGCCTGACCGGGAAGATGACCAACTTCAGGGCCCGCGCGCGCGAGGTCCTGATGATGAAGGAGCTGCGCGGGTTCTCGGCGCCAGAGGGGGTCGAGGAGGGGAATCGCGGCGGCGCGTTCGTCGACACGGACCTGCTGATCCGGGCGGCGCTGTTCCTGGGCGGGGGCGGGGTCCGCTATCGTGACGCGGAGAAGCGGAAGGTCGAGACCCAGTACCAGAACATCGAGGCGAGCTGGGACGCGACCGTCGCGGGCTTCAAGAGCGCGGTGGCGCTGTTTCGCAACGCGGGCCTTCCGAGCGGCGACTGGCTCCCCTACCGATACCTGCTGTTCCCGCCGGCGATCGCGGCGGCCCGCGGCCACGATCTGGACGAGCGCTGGACGGGCTGGGCGCTGGCGGCCAGCCTCTGGCGCCACTACGCCGGCGAGGTCGACACCAAGCTGGCCAAGGACGCCGCGCTGGCGGAACGGGGAGACGTCGACGGCCTCCTCGAGCACGTCAAACTGCGCGCCAAACGTCCCGACAGCGCCATCCCCGAGGAGGACGACCTCTTCCACAACATCGTCGGCGAGAGCGCGATCCTGTTCGCGCTGCTCGCCTACTTCCTGCGGGTGAACGCCCACTCGTTCCCCAGCGGCAAGCTGCTCAACGGTGCGCAGGAGCCGCTGGAAGTGCACCAGATCTTTCCGCGCGCCAGCCTGGATCGCTATCCCGAGCGGGACAACGAGTACGTCCCCGAGCGCCTCGGGAACCTGACGCTGTTGGTCCGCTCCGACAGCGAGCACATCGGCGACACCTCGCCCGACGTCTATCTGCGCATCATCGAGCCCGCCGACCGCTCCGCTCATCTCATTCCGGGCGACAGCGGCCTGTGGTCCCTCACGCGGTACAACGCCTTTTGCGAGGAGCGCGAGCGCGCGCTGGCCGCGATGCTGCGCGACCTGCTCTACAGCTACAAGGTGACCTGACGGCAGCCGGCGCTCACTGGCAGCCGATCTGGTTGTCGTCGATGGCTAAATCGTCGATCCAGATCGTGAAGGGGCCGCTCAGGGTGTCGTGTTGATAGTAGGTGGCGCCGAGGATGATTTCGGCGTAGCTCGCCGGCATCTCGGCGTTCGACCGATTGGAGAACGCGATTTGCGTCACCTCGGTCCCGTCGGAGAAGAAGCGGTAGCTCTTGGTCGTGAGGTCGACGTACCACTCCGCGCAGTGCCAGCCGTCGTCGAAAGTCCAGTCGTAGGTCGAGCTGGTGCAGCAGGCGTCGTCCGGGGTGTTGAAAAGCCACTGGTGCGTGTGCGCGGCCTCGGTCTCGACGGTGTCGACGACGCGATCTTCGGTCGAGCCGCCCATCAGGCTGACGAAGGTGGTGTGAAGGACGTTCGCGTTGTCGACCGCGGAAGGGCTCTGCACCTGGTAGAAGATCCGGCCCCAGTGTGTGTTCGCCGTTGCGCCCAGGCTGCTGAGCGCCTTCTGCACCCGGCTGGTCCCTTGCGACGCGGCGATGCTCTTGAGGGACTTGGACCCCGAGTGGGCGGCGTCCGAGGCCACGGCTTGATCGGTCGCTCCGATCGTCCCGTTGTAGCCCTGGAAGCTGGTCCAGCCGGCGGGGACCGACCCCACGGTGCTCGACTCGAAGTCTTCGCAGAGCTTGTATTTGCAGGTCGCCGCGGAGCCGCCGGCGCTCCCACCGGTGCCGGTCGCGCCCGCGCTGTTGCCTGCGCCGCCAGCGCCTCCGGCCCCGCCGACCTGGCCAGCACCGCCGCTGCCCGGCGAGCCGCCCGCGGCGCCGCCGGTGCCGACTGCCCCGCCGGTGGCGCCGCCCGTTCCGGTCGCGTTCCCACCGGTGCCGGTCGCCGACCCGCCGCTGCCGTTCGTGCTGCCACCGCTGCCATTCGTACTGCCGCCCGCGCCGCCGGTGCTACCCGGCTGCGACGGGGAACAGGCGGCGCCCAGGGCCAGGAGAGAGGCGAGCGCCAGGACCAGCACGGTTCCGCATCGGTTCAAGTGAGGCATGATTTGTCCGCGATCGGCGCAGCAGTCGGAGGGTCGGCTCGGCGGAGCCATCTCCGAGCTGCCCGAATCGCTCGCGGCCCGAGGAGAATATCGCACCGCTGGCCATGGGATCCAGGTTGGTCCCGCCAGCGATCCGTCCATGTCCCACCATCGCTCGGAGCTTTTCCCGTCGTCCGCGAAAACATCCGTCGCTGCGCCCGGCTGGTGACTGATGACCGGAGTTGCGGAAATGATTGCCCTAAATCAGTCCACGCCCCCTGCCTGCTTTCGATGCTTTCCGGGTACTAGAGGCTCCAATAGACGCAAGCCCCAGCCTTTCCTCGGAGGGACCCATGCGAATCTCGTCCCCGCTTCGCATTTCGATGACGTTTTTCGTGGCCGCAGCCATCTACGGCTGCGCTCAGAGCGAGCCGTGGGATATCGACATTCTCCAGCCCGACGCGGGCGGACAGTCGGGGGGAATGACGGGAAGCGGTACGGGGGGCGACAGCTCGAGCAGCGGCGGAATACAAGGCACCGGCGCTGGCGGCACCGGCGACGTCGGAAGCGGAGGTTCCAACGGCAACGGCGGCGGCATCGGGACGGGAGGGATCACGACCGGCAGCGGCGGCTTCACTGGAACCGGCGGCTTCACGGGAACAGGCGGCACCACCGGAACAGGCGGCCTCAGGGGGACCGGCGGCACCACCGGAACGGGCGGCAGGGGAACCGGCGGCACGACGGGGACCGGCGGCATCAAGGGGACCGGTGGCGTGACGGGAACCGGCGGCGTCAAGGGAACGGGCGGTACGACAGGAACGGGCGGTACGGGCGGCGCGGCCCCGACCTTCACCCAGATCTATACGCAGATCCTGGTCGTCTACTGCGCGGGAAGCCAATGCCACGATCCGGGGTCGGCGAGCGGCGTGGCCTTCTCCACCCAGTCGAGCGCATACACTTCCGTGAGTAAGTACGTCACGGCCGGGAACGGTGCCGGGTCGAGCTTGTACAAGACTCTGAGTAGCGGGGCCATGCCGCAGGGCAAGCCGAAGCTGTCGGCCGCCAACCTCGCGCTCGTCCAGGCCTGGATCGACGCCGGCGCGCTGAATAACTGACGGCCGCCGCGCGGAGCGCGCGATATAGTCCTCGCCTACGTGACCTGATGTCCCGATGGTGACGGCTCCCATCGTCTTGCTCATCGCCGTGGCGACGACCCCCGACGGCGTCGCCGCGGCGAACGAGGCAGCCGCCGCTTGCCTGCAGGCGCTGCCGGCCGGAGCGAAGACCGTGCTTCGGACCCTTCCCAGCGTTCCCGACGACGCCGAGGTCGGCGCCGCGGCGGCGGCAGCCAGCGCGACGGCAACGGTGGTGGTCACCTGGCGAGATGCCCAGCAGCTGGTGAGCGACGTCCGCGTGCGCTCAACAGCTCCTCTCGACGGGACCGTTCGGGTGACCGAGCGCAACATCGTGTTCAGCGCGCGCGATCTGCCGGCCGAGCGCGGTCGAGCTCTCGGCTTGGTGATCGCGTCGATCTTGGACGAGGAGTGGGCCGCCCAGCGCGCGACGACCACGCCCAGCGCGGCCGGCGCGCGCCTCGTCGTCGGGGCCAGCGCGGTCGACGCGGAGGTTCCCGCCGCGCTCACTGGATCACCCAAGCCGCCACCACCCGCAGCGCCACGCTGGGCGCTGGAGGCGAACGTCATCACCGCCGTCGACGAGCAAGAAGACTTCGACGACGCCATCGGGGGGCTGGTCGCCCTCCGGCGGTCGCTGACGCCTCGTTGGGCGCTGCGGGCCGGGATAGGGTTTCGGGCCGCAGATCTTGATGGGGCCAACGCCACGGCGCGCACCACAGTGGGATCGCTGGGGGTCGTGTGGGCGACCCCTGGGTTCGCGGAAGGACGACGGCTGGGCTTCGCGGCACGGGCGGATCTCCTGGCTGTCCACGAGGTGATCAAGCGTAACGACGACGACGACCACGGGACCGCAGAGCACTGGACAGCCGGCGGAGACCTCGTTGGGCAGATCGGTATCGGGCTCTCTTCGGGAACGAGCCTGCTCCTGAGCGGCGGCCTCGAAGGCTTCGCCAGCAGCCAGAGCCTGGTTTCCCCCGGGCAAGCGCCCGCGACGCTGCCGCGAGGCCGAATTATCTTCGAGCTGGGCGTCCTCTCCCGCTTCTAGCTCAGCCTGCTGTCGCAGGGTTCGAGGTACTCTCAGGGCAGTTGTCCCATGGCCGCAGTGCGCCCACAAAAGCCCGTGCTGAGCGTCATCCCCGGCGCCGCCGCGCTTCGAGCGGAGCGCCGTCCGAGCCGTAGCGACGACGAGATCCTGGCGGGGCTCCGGCGCGGCGACCTCGATGTCGCGGAGGACTTCTACTGGCGCGTGAAACCGGTCGTGGACCGAACGGTTCGCCGGCTCTTGGGGCGGATGGACCGGGACGGCGAAGACCTCGTCCAGATCGCGCTCATTCAGCTCATCGAGTCGGTGGCCGGTTATCGCGGGGAGTGTGCGCTCGACGCCTGGGTGTCGACCGTCTCGGCGCACGTCGTCTACAAGCACATCCGGCGCCGGCGGCTGGAACGGACCATCTTCGCCGCCGCGCTGGAGGAGGACGAGGAGTTGGTGTCGAGCCCACGATCGAGCGGCGCCGACGCGACCTCGCTCCGCGAGGCGCTGCGACAGATCGCCGAGCATCTGGCCTCGATGCGCGAGGACCGTTCGTGGGCTTTCCTGTTGCACGACGTCTGCGGATATTCCCTCGACGAGGTCGCCCACATCTGTGGGATCTCGGTCGTCGCCGCGCAGAGCCGCCTCGTTCGCGGCCGTCGCGAGATCCACGACCGCATCGCCGCCGATCCCCGGCTGGCGGAAATTCTCGATCGGGGGGAGCCGTGACGACGTTCCGCTACGCCGAGCGCGCGGCGCGCTCGCTCCGAACGGCGCGGGCGCGGATTCGACCGCATCGCTCGGCACCTCCCGAGAGCGCCATCGCGGCGATCGGGGAGGCGATTGAGCGCGCTGCTTCTCGGCAACGTCGGCGGCGAGCGGTCACGGTGGCGGGGACTGCGGCCGCGATCTTGGGAGCCGTCGCGCTGGTGGTCGTGGCGCCTTGGCGCTCGCCGAGGACCATCGCGTCGGCGCCAACGCCGGAAGCGGTGAGAGCGCCGCGCGCCGGGCTCGTCGTCGGCTCCGCTGTGCACGCCACCTGGGCGGGCGCGGACGGCAAGGTCCAGCCGCTGCCGTCGGGGCACAGGTGGGCTTCGGACGAACGGCTGCAGACGGGCGCACTGCCGGCCACGTTGACGGCGGGGGACGGCACGACGGTCGAGCTGGCGCCACGGTCCGATCTGAAGCTCCTGCGCGCCGACGCCGAGCAGTGGCTTCGCCTGGGACGCGGGGAGGTCGCTCTGCACGTCGCGAAGCTGCAGGCCGGCCAGCGGTTCGTCGTCTTGACACCCGACGTGGAGGTGGAGGTCCGTGGCACGCGCTTTCACGTGGCGCTTGCCGAGCCGGACGAGGGCTGCGGCCGCGGGACCCCCACCCGCGTCGTCGTGGACGAAGGTATCGTCGTGGTCCGGTCGCCCATGGGCGAGGTTCGCGTCCCCGGCGGTCAGCGCTGGCCCGCGGGCTGTTCGGCGCCTCATCTCGCTCCGCCACCGGTGCCGCCGTCGGTCGTCGTGACGAGGCGGCCGCCGAGACCTGCGCCGGCGCCGCCTGCCTCGACCTTGGCGACGGAGAACGATCTGTTCGGCGCCGCCCTGAGAGCCGAGCGCTCCGGTGATCGGACGGAAGCGGCTCACCTGCTCGAGGCGCTGCTCACGCGGTTCCCAGGAAGCCCGCTTCGCGAGAGCGCGCAGCGAGCACACGCGCGCGTGACGCCGACTGCGCTCTCTGCTCAATGACGTGAGCAGAGTCGCACGCCGGCCTGCTCGTCGGGCGCCGGCGGTACTTGCCGTATCGCTGGAGGATACATGTCCAACGAGGTTCGCAAAGGTTGCCCAGACTGTCCCAAGAGCTCGCTCGATCGTCGTCAGCTGCTCGTGCTCGCCGGTGCTTCGACCAGTCTCGTGGTGCTCGGCGCCGCTGTTTCGGGGTGCAACGCGACGGGAGACCCGCCGACCGGGCCCGAGAGCGGGGGCAACGTCTCCGCGCTCGAGGTCGGATCGCTGCTCGTCATGTCGAACGTCGTCGTGGGGCGCGACGCGAACGGCGTCTATGGGATGTCTGCGGTCTGCACGCACGCCGGCTGCTTCCTCGACGACGGGGCCCAGACGATAGCGGCCGGGCTCAATTGCCCTTGCCATGGATCGACCTTCGACGGAAACGGCGGGGTCACTCGCGGACCGGCCGGGACCCCGCTGCAGCACTACGCCGTCACCATCACGGCAGATGGCAGCATCACCGTCGACGGCAGCATGCCGGTCCCGGCGGACACCCGGACGCCCACGGGCTAGCTCTCCGCTTTCGCCGAGGCGGATTTTCGGAAATGCCCGGGCAGCAAAGTCGTTCGACCCCTGCCTGCTTTCCAGAGCTTGGCGGTACTGGGTAGTCCAGCGAGCGGAGGTGTGGCTCGCCGGACGCCAATGCCGGTCTCGCCGCCCGATCGGATCTCGATGAAACTACTGGCGAGCGGTGTGTCCAGCGGCAGCGGCCAGCTCGAGCCGCTCGATCTACCTTCGCGACGACCAGCGACGCCTGGGGGGCAACGACCGACGCTGTTTTTCGCGATACCGATGGGAGCGGCTTGAGGCAGAGCAGGCGACTGCCGTTGGTTCCACACAATTCGGGCTCCTTTCCGCGGTGTCGGTGGGCTGCGGCGATGGCGCTGTTCATTGTGTCGGTGTCGGTGCCGGCCAGCGCCGAGGCGGCAGGCAAGAGGATCGGCGTTCCGGAGTTCGACGGGGCGCAAGGGCCGGTGGTTCGGGCGAAGGTCATGCAAGTGCTGCAGGCGCATGGCTTCGAGCTGGTGCGCTCGAGCGACCTGCTCGAGGCGATGGCTCTCGATGGCATCGGCCTCGAATCGGACGACGACCTCGAGACCCTGGCCAAGGAGCTGGCGCTGTCGGCGGTCGTGACCGGGGAGGTGGGACCGAGGCGCGCGAAGATTGTCGTCCGCGACGGAGCCGACGGATCGATTCTAGGCGACGCCTCATTCAGTGGCAGCAACCCGCGCAAGGTCGCGGACGAGGTGGGGCTCACTTTTTGGAAGAAGCTTGGCCCGGACATAGAACGCGGGCGCTTGCCGGTCGGCGCCAAGCGGACGCCGCAGACGTCTGCGGCGCCACCCGCCAAGAGCCATGGGAGCGTGGCCGAAGGCGAGCCGAGGGCGGAGAGCGAATCGGGCGAGGCCGCTCCTCCCCAGAAAGCGAAGAAGAAGCGGAGACTTCGCATGGAAGACGAGGCGCCGGAAGAGGCCGCTCCGCGGACGCTGCCGCCGGGAAATCCCTGGCTCGACGTCGAGCTCGGCGCGGGCGGCTTGAACCGCAGCCTGACGTTCAATCAGAACGTCTCCATCCAAGGCTCCCCGCTCCTGCACCCTTACAGCCTGGGCCTGGGGCCGATCCTCGTCGCGAACGTGGTGGCATTTCCCTGGGTCGCTGGAAAGGTCGGGAATTTCGGAGTGGAGGCGACGATCCAACAAGGCGTCGGGATTCCGTCCGTCACCTGGAACGGCGCGAGCTACAGCGAGAGCGCGCACGAGTACGCCGCCGGCTTCAGGTACCGGGTGCCGTTCGCGACCAGCGACGACGTCTTCTTCTCTCTGACGTTCGGTGAGGACGGTTTCACCTTCAGCGGCCCCAACCGGTCGAACCTGCCGACTCCCGACACCATCTACCACTACACCCGCCTCGGAACGGGGATGCACCTGACGATCGCCGACGGGATCGGCGTCTCGTTCGGTGCCGGTTACCGCTACATCCACAACGGTGGCGGGTCCCAGATCTCGCAGGACGCTTTCCCGCACCTGACGGTGGCGGGTGCGGACGCCAACGTCGTGGCCCGCTACGCTCTCAGCGAGACCTTCGAGCTGCGCGCCGGTCTGGAGTGGCGCCGGTACTGGTATGCGATGCATTCGCAGGTGGGCGATCCGGTCGTGGCCGGCGGCGCGGTCGATCAGTCGTTCGCCTTCACCGCGGGCATCGCAGTTCTGCTCGGCGTCCCCAGCGCCCCGCCGCCCGAAGGCGAAGCCCCACCTCCACCACCGCCTCCCCAGTCGAACGGCCGTCCGCGGAAGGGGACGTCCGACGACGAGGAGAGCGACCAAGGCGGCGACCCGGGCTCTTCGGGGGATGGCCGCGGGACACGCCAGAGCGACTCCGGCGCCGACGAGTAGACGGAATGCTACCAAGGCCGGTCAGGACCGCTTCAAGAAGCGAGTGGCCGGCAGACGAAGGAGCAGTCAGAGGAACCTGCACCTCGCGCTCAGTCGTTCTGCGCTCCGGCTTGGATCCAGGCGCTGATCTGCGCGACGTCCGAGGCTTCCATCCTAGGGCGTCCTTGCGACATGTAAACCTGACTGCCCCCGAGGGACTTCTCTAGCGGCCCCGACGCAGGAGCGAGTCGACCTGAGCTTTTAGGTTAGCGGTGCCGGGGGCGTCAGGGTTGCCGTGGCCGACCCAGCGTACGCCGCCGTCCGCGTCGAGCACGACCAGGTACGCCTCGTCGGGGTCCGCGAAATGGACGAGTTTCTTCCATTCCGCCTCGTCGTGGAACAGGAGGACGAAGCTGTCGCGTTTCTCCTTCGGGACGTTCTTCTCAATCCCGCTCCGGATGAATCCCCGCAAGATCCTCGGTGCCGATTCGAGCACGGCGACCCGAAAGATCGCGACGCGGCCGCCGGTCCCGAGATCTTGAAAGACGCTCTTCTCCCACCGCTCCGTCACCTCGCTCGACTTCTTGCTGAAACCGACGATCAGAACGGCGACCCGTCCCGCTGCGGCGTCCGGCAACACGATGGCCTTCTCCGACGCCGTCTCAGCTTCGGTCCTCGGCAGCCGCGGGGAGAGCTGCGCGGCCGCGACGATCAGCGCAAGAGGTAGGGCAAGTCCGGCGCTCAGCATCTCGGCATCTCCCGTTACCGACCCGCGTACCGTACGCCTGCTCCTTGTGTTAATCAATCGATTGATTACAATGTGGCTGTGAGCGCCAAGCGCCGAACCAACAGCCGGGAACAGCTCTTGCTGGTGGGCCGAAAGCTGTTCAGCCGGCAGGGGTTCTCGGGGACATCGACCCGTCAGATCGCGGCCGAGGCGGGCTGCAACCTCGCCCTCATCAACCACTACTTCGGTTCGAAGGAGGGCCTGCTGATCGCGGTCTTGGAGTCTGAAATGCAAGGTGAGGGGCCGCGTGTGGCAGCGGCGCTGGAAGGCTCCGGGAGCGCCGCCGAGCAGGTTGCAGGGTTCATCGACCACGCCATCGACCACTTCGCCGAAGATGCGGAGCTCCTTCGGATCGCGCACCGGGAGGTCATCCAGCACGGAAGTCGCCTGCTGCCGAAGCTCATCCCCCCCATCGAGCGGGTGATCGGCGCGCTCGCGGAACGGTTTCACGATGCGCGCAAGGGGACCCCTGAGGCGGAGCTGGATCCGCGGATGTCGGCTCTCCTTCTGGTCGGAGCGATGCAGTTCTATTTCATCGCCTACCCACTGACCTCGAAGTTGGTGGGCGCCGATTCGCCCGCTCTGCGGACAGAGCTCAAACGTCAGGTCACTGCGCTGTTCGGCGGCGACTCGCCCCCAGGGAGGCGGCGGTCGATCCTCCGCCGCTCGCGAAAGGCTCCATGACGCTTCCTGGCACTCTTCCTGGCGCGCTCACCGTTCTGGCGGCGGCCGCGAACGGGCTCCTGGCGGGGCTGAGCCTGGAGGTGGCGCTGGTGAAGCTTCCAGCCCGGCGCCGGATTGGCCCGGTCGAGTACGCGGCGTTCGCGCGCGGAGCGGATCTTGGAAACGGTCGGGTGGTCTATCCCGCGGTCGCGATCGCGGCCGCTCTTCTCACCTGGGCAGCGACGCTGGTTGCCTACGGCGGTCGATCGTCGGCGAGAGCAACGCTGCCGCTCTTGGTCGCCTCTCTGGCGAGCGTGCTTCACTTCGTCACCACGGCGAAGGCGGCGCCGATCATGCTCGGCATCGGCCGCGAACCGGACGACGCCGGCATCCTGGGAAAACGACTCGACGCGTTCGCGCGATGGCACGCCGTCCGTGCCGCGCTGCAGGTCCTGACGTTCTTCGTGCTGCTGTGGGCGCTGACGTGGATCTGACCGGGTCGCCGGCGGCGGCAGAGAGCGCCGTCGAGGTCCTGATCGTGGGCGCGGGGCCGACCGGGCTCACGCTCGCCGCGCAGCTGAAGTCGTTCGGCGTGAGATTCCGCATCGTCGAACGGACGCCGAATCAGGCGCACGAATCTCGGGCGCTGGCAGTCCAGGCACGAACGCTCGAGGTGCTCCAGAGTTTCGGCCTCGGCGAGGCTCTGGTCGTGCGCGGAAATCCGAGCGCGCGGTTGGCGCTGCACTTCGAGGGTCGTGGCGCGGCGCGGGTCCAACTCGGCGGGCTCGGGGCGGTGGATACGCGGTTCCCGTTCATTCTGTTCGTCTCCCAAGCTGAAACCGAGGCCTTGCTGGGCGAGCATCTCGAGCGGTCCGGAGTCCAGGTTGAGCGAGGCGTCGAGCTGCTCAGCTCGACGCCAGACGATGCGTCGGTGCGATGCGTGCTCCGACACGGGGACGGCCGAACGGAAGCGGTGCGAGCGGACTACCTCGTCGGTTGCGACGGCGCGCACAGCGCAGTCCGGAAGCAGGCCGCGATTCCTTTCGAGGGGGAGGCGTACCTCCAGGACTTCATGCTCGGTGACGTCGACGCGGACGGCTCGATCGAAGCCGACGTGCTCCACGCCTTCGCTGCCAAGGGCCACGTCGCGATGTTCTTCCCGCTTCGTTCGCCGGCCGCCTGGCGCGTGATCGCCATCGGACCGGGAGCGGCGCGTGCGCCCGACGCCGGGGGGGCAGCGCAGAGTGAGGAGTCCGTGACGCGCGGAGAGCTGACTCTCGACGAGCTCCAGCGCGACGTCGACGATGCCACCGGCGGCACCGTGCACTTGCGTGACCCGGCGTGGCTGACACACTTTCGCCTCCACCATCGCCAGGCACGCCGGTATCGCAAGGGGCGAATGTTTCTGGCCGGCGACGCCGCGCACATCCATAGCCCGGTCGGCGCCCAGGGGATGAACACAGGCATGCAGGACGCCTGGAACCTGGGATGGAAGCTGGCGCTCGTGGTGCTCGGTCGCGCGGAAGCGAAGCTCCTCGACACGTACGAGGCGGAGCGGTGGCCGATCGGCCGGAGACTGCTCCGGTACACCGATCGCTTCTTCGGTTTCTTCGTGCGTGTGATGTCGGGCGGCGCTCTCGCGTCTTGGTTCAGACGAACCGTCGTCGCGCGGATTCTCCCCCTGGTGTTCCGCCGAGAACGAGTCCGAGCCTGGGCATTCCGGTTCGTCTCGGAGCTCGCCATCTCGTACCCGAAAAGTCCGGCAGTGACCGAAGGACCCCAGAGGCCCAAGATGGGCCCCCGTCCTGGCGATCGACTGCCCGACGCGACCATTCGGCGTGACGGTCGTGCCACTCACCTCCAGGAGGAGTTGTCGGGCCCGGCCTTTCACCTCCTGTTATGCGGGGGCGTTGACGGGTGGGACACGGGCCTCGTTGACGGTCTCATCACCAGATTCCCCAACACGCTCGTTGCGCGGTATCTCAGCCACGAGGAGCGTCCAGGAGTTTTCTTTGACCCCTCTGGCGACGCTCTCTTCCGGCTTGGCATTCGAAACGGGGAAAGCGGTCAGTACCTCGTCAGACCCGACGGCTATATCGCCTTCCGCTGTGCGGGACGCCGCCTGGACGGCGTAGGTAAGTATCTGCGGCACTGGCTGATTTCTAACCAGGCTCACGCGGCGTGACGCCTGGACGGCCACGGATCAGGCCTCTTGGACGGGCGCCAACATCGCGTTCGGCACTTTGCCCGTGACGCTTTAGCTTCAGGTGGCGAGCTGCCGATATACCGCTCGGCAGTCCATCGCTTGTTTGTGCTGGGCCCGGGCGGTGCGCGCCTGATGACGATCCGCTTCAGCAGAAGCCGCCGCCCGAAATGAGCTCGGAAAAGCCAGATAGCCTGACGCCCGCGACCGACACGCGATACGAGCTTCTGAAGGAGCTTGGCCGCGGCGGCATGGGCGTCGCCCATTTGGCGCTGGCGAAGGGCCCCCGGGGATTCAGCAAGCTGGTCGTCCTCAAGATGATGAGGCCGTCGCTGGTTGGTAACCCCGAAGCGCACCGCATGTTCCTGGAGGAGGCACGGATCTCGGCGCGCATCGCGCATCCCAATGTCGTTCAAGTCCACGAGGTCTGCGATTACCAGGGGACGCCGACGATGGTGATGGAGTACCTGGAGGGCAAGCCGCTGTCGACGATCTTGTGGAACGACGGGCTGCCGGCGCCGCGGGCGGTGCTCATCTACATCCTCACCAAGGTGCTGGCCGGGCTGCATGCCGCCCACGATCTGCGCGACTACGACGGCACGCCGCTGAACCTCGTCCATCGCGATGCCTCGCCTCACAACATGTTCGTCACGTTCGACGGTCAGATCAAAGTGCTCGATTTCGGCATCGCGAAGGCGGAGGGGTCGGAGATCGAGACACGGGCGGGAGCCACGAAGGGAAAGCTTCGTTACATGGCCCCCGAGCAGTTCCTCCACCTGCCGGTGGATCGACGGGTCGACGTCTTCGCCGTCGGGGTCACGTTGTGGGAGGTCCTGGCTGGCAGGCGCTTCTGGGCCAACGCTTCCGACGACGAGGTGATCTCGGATCTGATCGCCAAGCAGCTTCCGCCGTTGCCGCCCGACGGGAATGTGACCGCCGATCTTGCGGCCATCTGCGCGCGTGCCATCGCGGCCGGTTGCGATCAGCGCTATACGACGGCCGGGCGGCTGCAACGGGACCTCGAGGACCATCTTTCGCGCCAGCCGGACCGCGTGGGCGCAGAAGACGTCGCGGTGTTCATGCACTATCGCTTCGACGTCGAGCAGGACTCGGCCAAACACCTGGTCCAATCCCACGTTCGTTCCGTCCAGCAGGCCGCCGTCGATCCCGGGATGGAGCCCACGCGGATGCTGACCGGTAGGGCGGCTTCCGAAGAGGCCAGTGGCCACGGCGGCGAATCGAGCGCGAGGTCAGCTTCCAGGACGGCGCCGCTGGCGCGGCGGCGATCGAAGGTCCGCCCGCTGCTCCTCGCCGCGGTGGGGATCGCCCTGCTCGCGATGGGATCGATCGCGGGCGTGATGCGGGCCGGCTCCGGCGGTGCGTCGCCGCACGATCCGTCCGGGCGAGCGGCCGCGGGCGAGGGCGCGGCGGCGGCGTGCGAGCCGGGATTCAAGCGCTGCCAAGACGGCTGCGCCTCGATCGACAGGCCCGATCGTGGATGTGGCACCGAAGCCTGTCATGCCTGCACGGTCCCCCATGCCACACCACGATGCAATCGTTCACACGCCTGCGACATCGCCGTCTGCTATCACGGCTTCCAGGACTGCAACGGCGACGGACGGGACGGGTGCGAGACCAACGTCCGCACCGACCCGGACAATTGTGGCGCCTGCGGGAGAAGATGCCCGCCGCTGCCTTACGCCGAGCGGGGTTGCGGTGACGACTGCACGATCTGGCGCTGCGAGCCGGGTCATCGAGACTGCAACGGCGTGGCGGCCGACGGCTGCGAAGTCAGCGCCCTCGATGACGCCGCCAACTGCGGGGCCTGCGGCCACGCGTGCGCGGCACCCGAGATCTGCCGGAACGGGGTCTGTCGGTGACGCGGCCGTTATTGGGCCTGGCGGCGATCCTCGCGTTCGCTTCGGCGGCGTGCGGGCGCTCGGGCGCCGGCGTCGCGCCGGCGGCTGACGACGGGACGGGCGCCCAGCGACCGATCGAGATGTTTGGCTGGGCCGAACGGATCGGTGACTCGGATCCGCTGACCGCGCTGGCCGCCATCAACCATCGCCGCAATCCCGACGACTTCATCATCAGCGCCCGGGCGGCCTCCTCGGGGGAGGCGCGCGACGCGTTGCGGGCGCGCATGCTGCGCAATGATCCGCCGGACACCTTTCAAGCGAACGTCGGCAACGATCTGATGCAGTGGGTGCTGTTCAACGGCATCGACGCGCTCGAGTCCAAGGTCGTCCCCCTCGACGACGTCGTCGCTGACATCGCGTCGTGGCGCAGGGCGATTCCCGCCGAGTTGCTGGAGCAAGTCAGCTACAAGGGTCGAATCTACGGGGTTCCTGCCAACGTCCACCGCAACAATACCGTCTTCTACAACAAGCACGTGTTCGCCAAGTTCGGCCTTGCCGAGCCGGCATCGGTCGCCGATCTGCTCGCCCAGGGAAGGAAGCTACGCGAGCGAGGCGTGCCGCTGATCGCGGTCGGCAGCAGCGAGCCATGGACGCTGTCCCTGTTGGTGTTCGAGTGCCTCCTGGTGTCCCGTGAGGGGCCCGCCTTCTACCGTGATTTCTTCGCGGGACGCCTGACGCCCTCCGATCCGCGGGTTCTCCGGACGCTGCAGGCGGGGGTCGAGCTCTTGGCTTTCGCGAATCCGGACCAGCGTCAGATCTCCTGGGAGCAGGCGGTTGAGAAGGTGGTGCGCGGCGAGGCGGCGATGACCGTGATGGGCGAATGGGCGCGCGGGCCATTCATCGCGGCGCGAATGAAGCTGGGCGTCGATTACGACGAGATTCCGTTCCCCGGAACAACGGAGGTGTTCGTGTTCTCGGCCGACGCGTTCGCCCTCCCGGTGGATGCCCGCAACCGGGCGACCGCCGCGCGTCTGTTGGCGACCATCGGTTCGGTCGAAGGGCAGCGCGCGATCAGTCAGGCGCGCCGAACACTGTCGGCCCGAATCGACGTGCCACCGGTGGCCGATGATCCCGCGCTGGCACGCAGCTATGCGCTGTTGCAGAAGGGCCCGCTGCTGATGGCGCTGTCGGGCTTGGTGCCGGCGAGCTTCTCGCGCGATCTCGACGCCTCGCTCGCCGAGATGATCGACCGGCGCGACACCGAACCGGTGGTTCAGACGTTGCGAAGCCGCTACGCGCTGCTGAAGTGAACAGGTGTCCAGGGCGACGACCTCGAGGACACTCATGTTCGAAGCGCGCTATCCCCCGCCCGTACGATTGGCGAGGGCGGGGAGGCAGGCAAGGGCGCCACTGCCGCATCACGGCGGCCGAGGTCGATCGCCTCGGACTCTGCTCCGCCAGGGCCGAAGAACGTGAAGGCGAAGTTCCGGACTGCGAGGTAGCCGTTCAGCGCCAGCAGTCCCGCCAGCAAAATGGACACGCCCCGGCTTTCGCCGAGGCTGGCGTGGAGCAGGAGATCTTCACCCCAGAACGTCGGAAGCATCGGGAACCCAGCCACGCCCAAGGCCCCCAGGAAGGCGAAGGAGGCGGCTGCGGGGCGAGCGCCCACCAGGCCCGAGAAGCGCACCACCTCTCGTTGACCCCGGACCGCCACCGCGAAGCCGAGCAAGCTGAGCGCACAGGCGAGCCCGACGCCCATCGCATAGAACGACGCCGCGTAGACATGATGGGCGGCCACGAGGGCGTACATGGCCGTTGCCGACAGCACGCTCGACCCGCAGATCGCCGAGGTCGCCAACATGGGCCGGCGCCAGAGAGCGAGCCCGCAGGCCGAAAAGGCGACGGCCAGCAGCACGAGAACGCCGGACAGCACGAGGTCCGCGAGGGGGGTCGCTCCTCGCGCGGCGGCCAGGGTTGCCACTATTGCGATCGCGCCAGCGCCGAAGAGCAGGGTCCGTCGGGGTCGAAGTGCTTCGCCGATCCGTCGGAGCGGAAACCAACAGACCGCCTTGAGGACGTCGCGGAAGTATCCTTCGGAGATCGCGAACGCGTAGACGGTGGGGCGCCACTTGCTCGGCAGGAACAGGTCGTACGGAGAGCGGCGACGATCGGACCTTGCGGCACCGGCGGTGGCCTGGCGACGAAGTCTCTGCGCCACCACGGACGGCGAGACCAGCAGCTGGTAGCAGCGGAGTAGGGCGTTGCAGGCGATGTGGACCATCGCCAGCCGGGTCAAGCCGAGCGCGATCTCGACGAAGATCATGCCCACCTGCGACACCGACGCGTAGCCGACCTGCCCCTTGATCGTCGTCTGTACCCGGCTCACCAGAGAGGCGACGACCGCGGTCGCGAGCCCCACCACACCTATCGCCAGATGCACCGTCAGCGAGACGTGCCACAGGGTGTACGTGCGCAAGAGCAAGTAGGCTCCCGCATGCACCGACAGCGCTCCGTAGAAGAGCGCGCTCGACGGCGTGGGCCCTTCCATGGCACGAGGGACCCAGAAGCTGAAGGGGATCTGAGCCGATTTTCCGAGCGCGGCGAGCACCAGACAGAGGCCGATTGCCGTGGGCCGGCCGCTGCCCTCGAGGCACGCGGCCAGGAGCATCCCGATGTCGGCGACGCGGTAGACCGAGTAGGTCTTGAGCGCGTTGCGGACCGCCGATTGCCGCTCGCGGTAGAAAGCGATGAGCAGGAAGGACGAGAGGCCGACCATCTCCCAGGCCGCGAACATGAGGTCCAGGTTCCCGGCGAGGGTCAGGAGGCACATGGCCGCCTGGAACAACAAGACCGTCGCGAAGAAGCGCTGGAAGCCCGGCTCGCGGTGCAGGTAGACACGGCTGAACCGGATCACAATCCCCGTCGCGAACTGCACGAGCGCCAAGAACGCGACCGCTACCCCGTCGAGCTCTAGTTGGAACGTGAACCGGTAGTCGTCGTGGCCGAACAGAGCGTGCGCCGGGGTGAGGACCGGGTGGGCACGGCCGGCCAGCCACCCCAGCGTGGCGACCACCGACGCGCCGGCAGACCAGGTGCCGGCGCGGAGCGCCCAGCGGGCGACGGCTGGCTCGTCGGGGACCGTCCGCAGCGTCAACACCAGCCCGACCACGAGTGGGACGACGATGCTCGTGATCAGCGCGAGCTCGATCATGTGGTCGCCTTCGCCGGGTCCGGGTCGGGCTCGATGAACCCGATCGGCAGGGCCTCGCGTCCCTCGCGGGCTGCGGCCAGAGAGCTCGGCCACCGGCGCGCGGGCGCCGGAAGCCCTTCGAGACGACGCATCTCCCCGGCGACGTAGAGCGAGATGCCACGCGAGCCGGGATCGACGCTGGCGTACCGCACCCATTCGTTCTCGATCCACTCGAGCACGCTGGGGTCGCGCTTGACCGCGGCGAGCGCGATCTCCGGCGCATGCTCGACCACGATGAGCAGTCGAACGGGATCGTGGATCTCGATCATCTGGGTGGGGAGCCCGTTCAGGAGATCGCTCTCGATGCCGTTGCAAACACCGAGCAGGCCGTTGACGTTGTGGGGGAGCTTGGTGCCGGCTCCGTAGCGTCTCGGGTCGAGCCGGGAGAAGTAGTACTCGAGGTTGATGCCGGCGCAGACCGGGACCACCGCCCGCAGCACGGCTACCAGTGTCTCGCCCGACGGATCTCGGGTCGGATCGTAGGAGCTCAGGAATGCTCGTCGATCGAGGAAGAGTCCGTCGGTCAGGCCACGCCGCCCGATGACACAAGACGCGTTGGTGGCGTGGTTGTACTCGGGCCGCGGCTCGAACAGCGACACAGAGCGCCGGCGTACCACCTGGAGTGCCTGCTCGGGCGTTACGTCGAGCGGGACGGTGTCGAATCGGCGGCACCGTTCGACCGCGTTGCGCATCGCGGCCTCCTCAACCGCTCGACGGAACGCTTCCAGGCTCGCGTTGAAACGGTCCGGCATGCGCCCGACGTCGTAGTAGGTGGCCTCGTCGCGGGTCGTGTCGTAGAGAGCACCGACGAACCACGTCGTCTCCGGGATCTGGACGCCGCGCGTGCGAAGCGCGGCTCGGACGTCGGGTCGATTGGCGGCCTTGGCGAAGGCGCGCGCGTTCGGCGCTCCCGCCCGGCCGGAGCAGGCGCCGCAGTTGTAAGCCGCGAAGTAAGGGTTATTGACGCTGCTGGCGCCATGGCCGAAGACCACCACCAGCTCGGGCCACCCGCCGTCGACTCCGACCGACCGGAAGAGGGCGGCCAGGCGATCGGCAAGCTCGCCGATCGTGTAGCCGAGCCAGAGTCCTTCGGGGGATTTGGCCTCGCCCTCTCGGACCAGGCGAAACCGTGCTCCGGCGCTGACGGTGTTGAGCCGGACGACGCCGGCGGGGGAGAGCGACGGCCAGAGCACCTCGGCCGCCAGGCGCAGCCCCGCGCCCACACCATGGAGGTAGGACTTCAACCAGCCACCGAGCAGGCTGCCGGAATGGTCGTCCAGCTGGACCGCCGGGCGCCACCAGCGAGAACGGGCGCCGGCCGGGGAAGCTTCCGCCTCGAATTCTTCGACGACGAGATGGCGAGCGACCATCGGCGCCGGGCAGTGCTTGCTGGCGATCGCGTCGTGAGCGCCCCGGTAGACGAAATCGAGACCGAAGAACCCCGCCGTGCCGAAGGTCGCGACGCATGGAGCGACCTCCTCCAGGTGCCGCCGCACGGAGCAGGCGCGATCGTCGAGGCAGAAGAACGCCCATGCCGACGAGGCTGCGGCGCGATCTCGCCGCGGCGGACGTGTCGATTCGAGCGCGCCGAGTAACGGTTCGTAGTAGCTCCATTCGAAGGCGTTCTGCCAGATTGCCAGGAGCTTCTCCGTCGTTGAACGGGCGGGGGGCGCATCGGGCCGGGGACGCGCGCCGGGGGGAGGTACGGCCGCCGCGAGCGGCGCGAACGTCGGGCCCAGCTCCTCTTCCAGGCATCCAACCTCGGCGACGAGCACCAGGGCCGCATAGTCGAGCAGCGAGGCGTTCCGGTGATCGAGCATTGCCTCCGGCTTGCGCTCGCACTCCCCGACGAGGCCCGCCCAACCGGGATGAGTGAGCAACGACTCGAGGAGGTACGGCTCGCAGAGGTCCGCTCGACCCACGGTACGTTCCAGCGCCCCGGCGAGCGCGTCCCGTGCCGGCAGCTTCAGCAACTCTGCGGCCAGAGAGGCGTTGAAAGGACGCAGCGGCAAGGCGCTAGCGGCGGCCAACCGTGAGACCGCGGCGAAGAGGCCGACCTCTTCCGCCCCGGGCAGATGCCAGTGTGCCAAGCCCTGGTCGAGGTAGGCGCTGACCATCCGGAGCACGTGGAGCTGGGAGCGCCGCTCGAGCGCGATCCCGCCCATCCGCTCCTTCCAGAGGCGTCGCAGGCTTGACCGCGCGAGCCCGGTGAACGTCGGGCCCTCCAGCGGGCCCGTCACCATGGCCGCTCTTGTCGTGGCGCGTTCGGCCGCGTCAGGGATCGCCATCTCCAGCGCTCGCTCGAGGGATGACTCGGTGATCTGGCCCGCGCGGTACGCGCTCCAGTAGAAGGCGCCGGGCATCGAGCTGAGGGCGCCGTACAACCGGGCAGCCGCCGCGACGCCGTCGTCGAACTTGAGGTGCTGAAATGCGTGCAGCGTGTTGTGGTGGACGAAGTCCTTGAGCGGCCCCTGCGTCGGGAGCCAGTGCGCGACACGCGTTAGCATGTCGTCGAGATCTTCAGAGCTCATTCTGCTTCGAAGCCCTCGCCGGGGTATCGGACCCCGCCCTGTCGGCGGCTATCGGCGGCGACCTGCCGAGCACACTGGCCGCAGAGAGAGCCGGCCGGTACGACAGCACAGCGCCGAAACGGCATGCCATATCGGCACTCGCCACCCTATCCACTTCCGACTTGGCTCCCCGTGATCGCTTTGTTCCCTCCCGCCAGTCCCAACGCTACGTCCACGCTCCGGCTGAGGGTCTCGGGCAAAATCGGACCTCGGAGAACGCCGATCTTTCGCCCCTTCCAGGCGGCAAGCGGGCTCTCGCTCCTCGAGCGCAGCACCAACACCGGCGTGTCCGGGCGAATCTGGTCGGCCTTGTCGAGGAGCGCGGTCACCGATCCGGCGTCCGTCTCGGGGCACACGATAATGAGCCTTACCGCGACGTCGCGCAGAGCCAGCTCGGCCGCGTCTAGGTTTGCCACGCGCAAAAGAACCAGGTCCGGTCGCTGGACGAGCGCTTCGAGGAGGTCGTCGGTTTCTGCTGACGCCTGCGCCAACACGAGGAGAGGCGCTCGCGCGGTCGCCTTGGTGTTTTCAGGAGATCTGTGTCGATGTGTGCGCAAGAGGCTACCGCTGCCGTCCTGGTGAAGCCAGCATGCGGTGTGCCATCTTCGCGGCGACAGGAGGGCCCTGCAACACTGGCCAGGCCCTTCCGCCGCTCGAACCGGGTACTGCTGAATCAGCAGGCAGACCCTAGTTGAGCGGGCTGCGGCCGGGCGCCTTGGCGAGGCGGAGCTGGTGAATCTTCGTGTACAGCGTCCGCAAGCCGATTCCGAGCGTGCGCGCCGCTTCCGCCTTGGTCTTCGTGCGACCGAGGTGCTCCGTGATCAGGATCCGCTCGGCGTCCGCCAGCGTCGCCCGGGCAGGTATCGGGATCGTCTCCAACCCGGGCGGGCCGCCGTTGCTCGCCGGGCTCGGTTCCGGGCCTCTCGTCGAGGGGAGGGCCTCGAAGTCTCCCACGCCGATGGTTTCGCCGGCGGCCATGATCGCGGCGCTCTCCAGGGCGTTCTTGAGCTCCCGAACGTTCCCTGGCCACTCGTTCTCGGACAAGCGCCGCAGGGCCTCCGGAGAGATCCCCTTGATCTTTCCCTCGTTGCGGTGATTGAAGTCCGCGATGAACGCGTCGATGAGCGCCGGGATGTCCTCGCGGCGTTCACGAAGAGAGGGGACCCGGATGGTCACGACCTTGAGCCGGTAATAAAGATCTTCGCGGAAGCGCTTGGCCGCGATTGCTTCCTCCAAATGCCGGTTCGTCGCGGCGATCAGGCTGAGATCGACCTTGATCTTGCCGGTGCCGCCGACTCTTCGAAACTCGTGTCGTTCGATCACGCGCAGGAGCTTGGCCTGCGTGGATGGATCGAGCTCCGCGATCTCATCGAGGAAGAGGGTTCCGCCGTCCGCGAGCTCGAACAGACCTTTCTTGCGGTCGTTCGCTCCCGTGAAGGCGCCCCGCTCGTGTCCGAACAGCTCGTTTTCGAGAATTTCGCGTCCGAGCGTCGCGCAATTGAGCGGGACAAAAAGGTGGTTCCTGCGGGGGCCCATCGCGTGGAGAGCGCGCGCGACCAGCTCCTTGCCGGACCCACTCTCCCCGAGGACCAAGACGTTGGTCTTGTAACGCCCGACGCGGCCGATCGCAGCGTAAACCTTGGCCATCGCGGGCGATCTGCCGGTCAAGCCGAGGTGCTCCAACGTCGGCGTCACTGCCGGCTGAGCCTCGGAGGTCGCGGGCTCCGTCACCAATCGCCGGAGACGGTTCAGGATCGACTCGGCCGCAAACGGGGGGGCGATGAAGTCCGCAGCGCCCATCTGCATGGCGTCGACCGCCTCTTGCAGCATGGCCGCCGCACCGAGGACGACCACCGGAAGGTCAGGCCGCCTTTGACCCACGTGCACGATCAGTGACTGAAGCTGTGCCTTTCCCAGCGTGTGCGCGACGAACACCAGGGCCCAGGCCTTCCGATCCAGGGCCGGCCACGCCTCTTGCTCGGTCGCGACCGCTTCGACCTCGAACCCAGCTTCCACGAGGATCTTGGCGACTGGGCCGTCCGCGCTGCGGGCGATCAGAAGGCAAGGGCGCCCGTAGCCCGGCGAATGCGATTTCGGCATGCGAGCCGTCAGTATGCTGAATCGGCAAAGCGGGGCAACGCCAAAACAAAAATAGAAAGACAAGTCCTGCCGATTCGATCAGACCAGCCTGCGGAAGGCGCATGCGGTGTCGGCACAGTCCTGCCGATCCGGCGCGGAGCTCTGGCACTTTGATGCTCGACTGGCCGAGTCGCCCATCATCGGGCAGCGAAGTCTCAGGGGCAGTCGCCGGCGGCGTGTGACCCGTGATGTCTCCTGTCCGGTCGCCACCTACCGTGGAGAACGCTTCTTGCAAAGGCGCTGGCCCGAGGTGCAAGCATGACATCGACAGTGGAGCGCGAGACGGCGCCTGCGCAGCGCACCCCGCTCTACGATTCCCACTGCCGGCTCGGCGCGAGGCTCATCGAGTTTGGCGGCTGGTGGATGCCGGTGAGTTACCCGGCGGGCATCATGGACGAGCATCGCACCACGCGAACGGCGGTTGGCGTCTTCGACGTTTGCCACATGGGGGAGATCCATTTCCGTGGCGAGCGCGCCGGCGAGGCCGTCCAGCATCTGGTCACGAACGACATCTCGAAGCTCACCGACGGCGCCGCTCTTTACACTGTTGTGTGCTGGCCTTCGGGCGGAATCGTCGACGATCTGATGGTCTATCGCGTCTCGGCTCGACACTACCTGCTCGTCGTCAACGCAGCCAATCTCGAGAAGGATCGGCGCTGGTTCATGGAGAACGTCGGCGCCTGGTGTGAGATCGCCGACGCGTCCGCCGAGACTGGGCTGCTCGCATTTCAGGGCCCGCGGGCGGAGGAAGCGCTTCAGCCTCTCGCGGGCGTCCGCTTGCGAGACCTTGGCCGCATGAGGTTTGTGCCCGCGTGTGAGGTCGCAGGGATGTCTGTTTGGATCGCGCGCACCGGGTACACCGCGGAGGATGGGTTCGAGATTCTCTGCTCGGCGACAGATGTCGCCCGCGTCTGGGAGCGGCTGGTCGAGGCTGCCGCAGGGGTGGGCGGAAAACCGGTCGGACTCGGCGCCAGGGACACCCTGCGCCTCGAAGGCAAGCTCTCCCTCTATGGCAGCGATCTCAGGGACGACACGACCCCGTTCGAAGCCGACCTCGGGTGGGTGGTCAAGTTCGGCGGGGCTGACTTCATCGGAAGGGGCGCCCTCGCCTGGCAGCGTGCGGTGGGCGTCAGGCGACGGCTCGTCGGCTTCGAGATGACCGGCCGCGGAATCGCCCGTCACGGGTACCCGATTTACGACGCCTCGGGAAACGGGGTGGGGGAGGTCACCTCGGGAGGCCCGGCGCCCACCCTGGGGAAGAACATCGGCATGGGCTACGTGCCCGTCGAGCTGAGCAGACCTGGATCCGCCCTGCAGATAGGTTGTCGGGGCAAATTGGTGACGGCCCGAGTTGTGGAAGGGCCCTTCTATCGGCGAAAGACATGACGAACGAATCGACTCCGGATGATCTCCTGTACACGAAGGACCACGAATGGGCTCGTCTCGAGGACAAAGACGGCCAGACGACGGCGACCATCGGCATCACCAGGTTCGCGGTGGACCACCTTGGCGACGTGACTCAGCTAGAGCTGCCCAAGCCGGGAGACTCGTTGAGGCAGGGCCAGATCTTCGGCTCTGTAGAGTCGGTGAAAGCCGTGTCCGATCTCTTCGCGCCCCTCTCTGGGACCGTCGTCAAGGTGAACGGGATGCTCTACGCCGCCCCCGAGCACGTCAACACGAGCCCGTACCGAGACGGTTGGATGGTGCAGATCGTGGTGGCGAGGTTCGCCGAGAAGGAGATCTTGATGGATCCGGCGAGCTATCGGACCTTCCTCCACGAGCAGGCTGAGTAAAGGGGCCCGTTGAATGGGAAACGGACAAAACGCCGCTCAGAGGGAAGCCGGGGCGCTCGACCTCGCTGCGCGGGTCAGGGCAGGTGAACGTGTCTCCGACAGTCAGTTCGACCAGCTCTTCACTCCGGAGACGAGATCGATATCGTTTCGGCACTGGACACCCCTCCGGGTGGCATCGCGGGCGGCGTGCCTCCTGACCGAAGCGGGTGCCAAGGAGATTGTGGACGTCGGCTCCGGGCCCGGGAAGGTCTGTATCGTGGGCGCACTCACCACCAACGCTCGCTTCACGGGAGTGGAACAACGCCACCGGCTCGTCGAGGAGGCGCGCGTCGCCGCCGCCGCGCTCGGAGCGGATCGGGCGCGGTTCGTAAACGCGAACTTCGTCGAGTTCGACTGCGCGCCTTTTGACGGGTTCTACTTCTACAATCCCTTCCAGGAGCACATCGAGCAGGACGACCCATGGCCGATCGACGGCACGGTCCAGCGATCGCCTGCCTTGCACAGGACGTACATCGCGGTTGTTGCCGCCGCACTGATTCGCGCCCCGGTCGGCACCTTGGTGGCGACCTTCCACGGCTTTGGCGCTCCCATGCCGAGGCAATACCGGCGCTTGCACAGCGAGCAGACCTGCGGCGGCGAGCTCACGTTGTGGATACGCATGGGGCCGCCCCAGGCTCGCGCCAGCCGTCCAGAATTCGCCAACCACGGATGGGGTCGGGCGCGCGCGACATGACGGCTGTCAGCGCGGCGGAAGCGGCAGCCGTGCAACATCCGCAGCGAGAGGAACTTTGCCTACCGCCGGCGGCTGGATTCGAACGCACCTCGGGACGATGGCGACCATCGAGGGCGACCGCTACTACCAGGAGTCGATCGGAGCTCGCCGCCCGTCGGTGCTGACGAGCGGCAACTTGGTCGTCGATGCGACTTGCGCGGGCCGGGCGGTTGCGTAATCTGACGCGCATGACGAAGATGGAGCCGGCGACGACGTCTTCGTCGACGAGAACCGAGCGTCAAGGGCTGGCCTGGCGCCGCCACTTGGCCGTCGGGACGGGCGCGTTCTTCGTCTGCTTCGCCGGCTGGGGAGTGGTGGCCGGGCTCGCCACGCAGCTGCGCCTCCAGTTTCATCTCGACGGCAGTCAGACCGCCCTGTTGGTGGCGGTCCCTGTTCTCCTGGGGGCGCTCGCGCGGCTGCCGCTCGGGATCGCCGCCGATCGTCTGGGCGGGCGCTGGATCTTCACGGCGTTGATGCTCGTGGCCGCGGTGCCGATGGCGTTGCTCCCCACGGCGCGCAGCTTCGGCGCGCTCGTCGGCTTCGCCTTCCTGCTCGGCGTGGCCGGCGCCTCGTTCGCGGTGGGCGTCAGCTACGTGTCGCGCTGGGTGCCGGCGGCGCTGCAGGGGACGGCGCTCGGGATCTATGGGCTCGGCAACCTCGGGCAGTCCGCGGCGGTGTTCCTCGGTCCGCTGGCGAGCGCTCGCTTCGGTTGGCCCACCGTGTTCCACGGCGTCGCCGCCGTCCTCGCCTGCGCCGCCGTCGCCTTCGCGCTCCTGGCCCGCGACGCCGGGCCGCGGCCGAAGAGCCGCGGCGAGATCGGGGCCGCGCTGCGGGAACCGAAGGCCTGGACGCTGGCGGCGTTTTATTTCGTCACCTTCGGCGGGTTCGTGGCCTTCTCCGTGTACCTGCCGACGCTGCTGCGAGACAGCTTTCGACTGACCACCGTCAACGCCGGATTCCGCGCCGCGGGATTCGTCCTCCTGACGACGCTGTGCCGTCCGGTCGGGGGAGCTCTCGCCGACCGCATCGGCGGCGCGCGCGTGCTGCGCGCCGTCTTCCTGTCGCTCGTGCCGTTCACCTGCCTCCTGGCCTGGCAGTCGATGGTGCCGTTCACGGTCGGCGCGCTCGGCTGCGCGGTGCTCATGGGCCTCGGCAACGGCGCCGTCTTCAAGCTGGTGCCCGAGCACTTCCCGCGCGGCACCGGCACGGTCACCGGCCTGGTCGGCGCCCTGGGCGGCCTCGGTGGGTTCTTTCCGCCGCTGCTGCTCGGTTTCCTGCGCGATCACCTGGGCGTGATCTGGCCCGGCTTCCTGCTGCTCGGCGCCACCGCGTTCGGCCTTTTTCTTCTCAACGAGCGGGTCTTCGTGGCCGCGGAAGAGGCGCGTGAAGCGGCCGCGCTGGTGGGCCGCCGCGCCGCCGACAGATTGCGGGCGGGGTCGGTGGCCACGGTGGCGACCGCGTTCCTGGTGGCGGCTATCGTGATCGGCTCGCGGAAGCTCGCCAACTTCGACGCCGCCCTGGTGGTCTACACCTTCGCGGTGGTGTTCGCGGGGTGGGGGACCGTTTATCACTACGCGGTCTGGCTGCAGAAGCCGCCGACCCGGCGCTACTGGCAGCGCGGGTGGCGGCTCCTCCGCGAGCAGCCGGTGTTGCCGCTGCTGGCGCGCGCCGGCCGCACCGTGGTCACCCACATCTTCGCCCAGACCTTCATCGCCCGGCGCTCGCGGACCCGGTGGTGGGCGCATCAACTGATCTTCTGGGGCTGCTTGCTGGCGGTGGCCATCACGTTCCCGCTCGTGTTCGGCTGGGTGCACTTCCGGACCGCGCCCGAGGATCCCCAGCGCTACATCGCCTACCTGTTCGGCTTTCCCGCCGGGTCGTTCCCGCTCGGCACGCCCGTCGCCTGGTTCACCTTCCACGGTCTCGACGTGGCCGCGGTCCTGGTGCTGGGCGGGATCGCGCTGGCGCTCGGCCGGCGCCTGGGAGAGCGCGGCGCGCTGGCCGTGCAGACGTTCGATCGCGACTTCTTCCCGCTCATCTTGCTGTTCGCCGTCTCGGTGACCGGGCTGGCGCTGACCGTGTCGACGATGTGGCTCCGCGCGGCCATGTACCCGTTCCTGGCGCTCGTTCACGCGATCACGGTCATCGCGACGTTGCTGTACCTGCCGTTCGGCAAGCTGTTCCACATCGTCCAGCGTCCGGCGCAGATCGGCGTCAAGTTGTACCAGGAGGCGGGCGCCGCGCGCGGGCAGGCCGTCTGTCCGCGCTGCCGCGAGCCATTCGCCAGCGCCATGCAGATCGCCGATCTGCGCGAGGTGCTGGGCGAGCTGGGGTTCGACTACCGCCTGCCCACGGAGGCCGGGCACTGGCAAGCGCTCTGTCCGCGTTGCAAGCGGCGCAGCGTGGCGAGCGCCCAGCTCCGGTTGACCGGCAGGCCCCGGCCTGATGTCGGGACCGCGACCCCGTCGGGAACACATTCATGAGCCGTCCTCCCGCCTCCCCGGATGTCCTCCTGGAACGCTTCGGTCCGCACCTCGCGTACGCGCCGCCCGGCGGCTGGCGCGGCCCGTCCCACGCCACGCCCGAGAGGCTGGTGAAGACGCACTGCTGCTTCTGCGGGCAGCAGTGCGGGATCCAGCTCCGGGTGCAAGACGAGAAGGTGGTGGGCTTCGAGCCCTGGGAGGAGTTCCCGTTCAACCGCGGCATGCTCTGCCCCAAGGGCGTGCGCCGCTATCTGCAGGGCAATCACCCCGACCGACTTTTGACGCCGCTCGGCCGGACCGACGGCGGTTTCGAGCCGGTCGCCTGGGACGGCGCGCTGGATTCGATCGCCGGGCGCTTGCGGCAGATTCAGGACCAGCACGGGCGCGACGCCGTCGCCGTGTTCGGCGGCGCTTCGCTGACGACGGAGAAGGCGTACCTCTTCGGCAAGTTCGCCCGGGTGGCGGTGGGCACGCGGCACGTCGACTACAACGGGCGGCTCTGCATGGTCTCGGCGGGGACGGCCTACAAGCTGGCCTTCGGCGTCGACCGCTCGCCCAACCCCTGGGCCGACATCCCGCGGGCCGAGGTGGTGATGGTTTTCGGCGCCAACGTCGGCGAGTGCGCGCCCATCACCACCGACTATCTCTGGCGGTGCCGCGACGCTGGCGGAAAGCTGATCGTCGCCGATCCGCGAATGACCCCCATCACCCGGAACGCCGACCTCTATCTGCCGGTGCGGCCGGGGGCCGATTCGGTGCTCCTGATGGGGATGCTGCACGTCGTGCTGCGGGACCATCTCGAAGACCGCGCCTTCATCGAGGCGCACACGGTGGGGTTCGACGCCGTCGCGGCCTCGGTGCAGCGGTACGATCCCGAGACCACCGGACGCATCACCGGCGTGCCGCCCGAGGCGATCGAGCGGGCGGCGCACTGGTTCGGGGAGGCGGAGCGGGCCATGATCCTCCACGCGCGCGGCATCGAGCATCACTCGCACGGCGTGGAGAACTGTCTCGGCGTGACGAACCTGGCGCTGGCCTGCGGGCAGATCGGCCGCGAGGGGGCGGGCTGCGCGATGATCACCGGCCAGGGGAACGGGCAGGGGGGCCGCGAGCACGGGCAAAAGTGCGATCAGCTTCCCGGGCAGCGGTCGATCTCCGACCCGGCCGCGCGCGAGCACGTGGCGCGGGTCTGGCGGATCGAGCCCGAGCGCATCCCCCAGGCCGGCTACAGCGCCGTCGAGATCATGGAGGCGGTCCATCGCGGCGAGATCAAGGCGCTGGTGGCCGCTTGCTTCAACCCGCTGGTGTCGCTGCCGGACGCCGAGTTCACCCGCGAGGCGCTCTCGAAGCTGGAGCTCTTCGTGGTGATGGACTTCTTCATGTCCGAGACGGCGCACCACGCCGACTTCGTGCTGCCGGCGACGCTGCAGGAGGAGGACGAGGGGTTGAGCTGCAACGTCGAGGGGCGGGTGATTCACATTCGGAAGGCCGTCGAGCCGCCCGGCGAGGCGCGCCCCGAGTGGCGGATCTTGGGCGATCTGGCGGCGCGGCTGGGCGAAGCGGAGCGGTTCGCCTTCCAATCGCCGCGCGAGATCCTCGACGAGCTGCGCGAAGCCTCGCGCGGCGGCATCGCCGACTACGCGGGGATCACCTACGAGCGCATCGACCGCGAGTTGGGGGTCTTCTGGCCCTGCCCGAGCGAGGACCACCCGGGGACGCCGCGCCTGTTCGAGGGCGGACGCTTCTTCCACGCCGACGGGAAGGCCCACTTCGTGGTGGTCGAGGAACGCCCGGGCGGCGATCCGCTGTCCGACGATTTCCCGCTGCACCTCACCACCGGACGCGTCGTCAGCCAGTACCTGTCCGGGACGCAGACGCGCCGGATCGGGCCGCTCGTCGACCAGTACCCCGAGCCGCGCCTCGAGCTGCACCCGCGGCTCGCCGAGCGACACGGCATCGCCGACGGAGACTGGGTCGACGTCACCACCCGGCGGGCCACCATGACCGTCCAGGCGCAGGTCGTCAAAACCATCCGCCCCGACACCGTCTTCGTCCCTTATCACTGGCCGGGCGACCGGAGCGTCAACCGCCTCACGCACCGGACCATCGATCCGCGGAGCAAGATCCCCGAGTTCAAGGCGTCCGCCTGTCGCATCGCCAAGGCGGCGGCGCCGCCGGCCTGGGCCCGCAAGCCGGAGGCGCGGCGCCACCTGCCGGTCGTGGCCGCGCCGGGCGGCGTGCCGGAGCCGCGGCGGTCATGAGCGCCCTGGCTTTCTTCGTCGATCCCTCGCGCTGCATCGGCTGCCGCTCGTGCGAAAACGCCTGCGCCGAGTGCGAGACGCACCGGGGGACGCCGATGATCCACGTCGACTTCTTCGACCGTTCGCAGTCGACGGCCACCGTGCCGACGATCTGCATGCACTGCGAGAACCCGACCTGCGCCCAGGTCTGCCCGGCCGACGCCATCAAGCAGAACGAGGACGGCGTGGTGCAGTCGTCGCTCAAGCCCCGCTGCGTCGCCTGCTCGAACTGCGTGCTCGCCTGTCCGTTCGGCGTCCCCAAGATGATGACGGCGCTCGAGCAGATGATGAAGTGCGACATGTGCTACGACCGGACGTCGGCCGGGAAGCGGCCCATGTGCGCGACCGTGTGCCCCAGCCAGGCGCTCGCCTTCGTCGCGCCCGAGACGATCGCGCGCGAGCGGCGCGAGATCCCGGTGAACACCTTCCAGTTCGGCGCCGAGGTGGTCACCACCAAGGTCTCGATGATGGTTCCGGTCGGAACGGAGGCAATCACCATGGACGTCACCGACTACATGTGGGAAGCGAGCGCGTCGTGAAGCGGTCCCCGGAGGTCGACGAGCCGCTCTGGCGCGAGGAGGTCTCGTTCCGCCAGGCCGAGGAACGGTACGTTGGCCGCCGTCAATTCGGCCGTTTCCTGATGCTGACCAGCGCCGCCATGTTCGCGGGGAACGTCTGGATCTGGGTCCGCTCGCAGGCCCGCAAGCTGGTCGAGCTCCCGCGTCGCGTGATCGACAGGGCGGGGACCATCCCCGTCGGTGGCGTCGCGCTGTTCAACTACCCGGGACCGAATGATCCCTGCCTGCTCATCCGGCGCGGCGGCGACGATTACGTCGCCTTCCAGCAGAAGTGCACCCACCTCTCTTGCGCCGTCGTCTACTCCCCCGAGCGGGATCGCCTGGAGTGTCCCTGCCATCAGGGCTACTTCTCCGCGGATACGGGGGCCGTCCTGCAGGGACCGCCACCGCGGCCGCTGCCACGAATCCGGCTCGCGCGCGAAGGCGCGACGCTGATCGCCGACGGATTCGAGCCTGCGCCCGGCGAGCTGCCATGAAGCCCGCCCGCTATTCCGACCGGCGGGGATTGACCGCCATCGACGGGGCGAACGCGCTGATCGCGATCCTGGTGCTCGTTCAGATGTGGCTGCTCTCGGCCGCCGTCGAGGCCGCGCTGGCGGGCTCCGGGCGAGCGACCCTCCCGGCCGTCATCGCCTCCGGCGCGCTCACCGCGGTTTGTGCCGGGCTCTATCGCTTCGTCTCGCGCATCGATCGCGAGATGCGCGGTTGAGAAGGAAGCCCGAACCGCAACGGTGAGCTTGCCTTCCAGGGTTCCCGCGCGACCGGCTCGAGACAGCGATGGGGCGCCGGCTGACGCCGGCGTGCGCCCGGCTGCGCAGCAGGCGCTCGATGGCGGCGAAGGCCCGCGGGCCGTCGTAGTGGGGGCCGTCGGCATCGGCGGTGCAGCGCGCACCCGGCCAGCAACTCGGACGTCGCGGCGCCGGCGAGCTCTTCGGCTCGACGTGGAGCGCGAACACCAGCCTCGCGGGCGGCAACGGCCGCATCCTCCACTACGACGGCAGCGCCTGGACGACGTTCGAGAGCGGCACCGGCCTCGGGCTGGAGAGCGTCTGGGCCAGCGGCCCGCACGACGTGGGTCGCCGGCAACGATGGCGCCGTCCTGCACCGCCGTCGCTGAAGACTCCGTCGCGCGGCGTCAGGCGTCGTCGACGTCCCGTCGCTGGTGACCAACGACTCTTCGTCACGGTCGGCTGGTCGGGCGGTGGACAGGCAGGGCTACCTGCTATTGGCTGTAGTTGACGTTGTAGACCTTCCCGCCGGTGTTTAGCCCGCAGTACAGGTACATGCTGCCGTTCGCCGGCACGTTCACCGACAGGTGGAACACACTGTCGTTGACATCCGGACACCACTCGTCGCCCGTAATTAGCTGACCCTTGAACGTGGCAGCGTACAGCGTGCAACAAAAAAATCCGCCGCCGGGGTTGTTGGTCGAAACGACGACGGTGTGCAAGCCCGAGGCCGGGTTTACGGCAAGCGGGATTTCCCAATAAGTTTCGCCAATGCAATTGCTATAGACGGCCCCATTGCTCTCGAGGGCGCAACTCTGGTCCCCGCCGGCCGCCACCCTGCCGGCATATCCGGGGACCGAAAGTGCGAACGCGGGCGCCGTCGCGCTTAATAGACCGACGGCGATGAGAAGGGCCGTGATGAACGGCTTGAACGTGAAGTGTGTTCGCATGGGAGATCTCCTGGGTCAGTAGTTCGATGTCGCGATCAAGAGAAGGCGTTCGATGGATCGCCAATCCCTGCGTGCTAATGACTCGACCTCCCTCGGAATGACGACGCCGCCGGAGGACAGGCCTTTTAAGCTGCTGGTCTCCGCGCATCAATGGCCGACATGCTGCCTTCCGTAAAACGCCTCGCTCTCGATTTCCTGGGGCCTTCGGTCCCTGTTGGGCGAAAACAAGGACCCCGGGACTCGCGATTCCCGACGTTGGCAAGGCTCACGCCTCCGGGCGGCGGGTCAACAATAAGGGTCTTGGCCGGCGTCGGGGTCGCGGGCGTCGAAAGGGCACCGTCCGGGCCCATCACCGTGGGCAGTCGGCGGCGCGCGTGGCCCCGTCGTCCCCGGCGTCGCGGCGCGCTCGCCGAGGTGCCAGAGAACCTTCTGGACGTGCTCGATCGCCAGGTTCATCGGCACCATGAAGGGGCCTTTGGTGATGGCCGCCAGAAAGACCATCCCGCCGACGGGCAAGAAGTTCGAGGTCGACTTTTGCACGGTCGCACGGGGACAACGGCCAGATCGTCGAAGAGAACCTCCGTACGCGAGCGTTCTGGCGGCGATCGATGATTAGCATGATGTCCTCGGCGAACCGCGAGGGGACATGGCGAGCGATGAGACGGCCGCGGCGAGCTATCGCCGACCTTG
>DATNDC010000189.1:0-15430 GCA_035607055.1 Polyangia bacterium | reverse complement strand
TCGCCGTCGTCGGCGAGGTACTCGAGGATCACTTCGTCCAGGCTCTTGTCGGAGACGAGCTCGCTCGAGAACGCCTCCGCGCCCGCCGAGGCCGGGGCATCCCAGGGCATCCGGATCTTGCCCGACGCCGTCACGGGCGCTTCGGCCGCGGGCTGCGCCGCCGCCGGCGCCGAGACCGGCTGCGAGATCCGCTGCGGGCCGGGCGTCTCCCAGGGCATCCGGATCTCGCGCGAAGACGCCAACGGTTGCGACTGCCCCTCGCCACTCACGCGGGCGCGGTCACCGGCCACGTAGCCGCCTCCGTCGCGCACGGCGTAGTGCGCGCCGGCGCGCGGGCGCGTCGGCGGCCCCGCCTGCGCCGGGCTCGGCGCCGGGTTCATCGTCCCTTTGACCGGCGGCTGGCCCGCGCCGACGTTGATGACCACGTTGCGCCGCACGACGACGCCGTCGGCAGGATTCGAGACCTGCACCGGCGAACGCTTGAGCACCGCCGGTTGCACCACCACCACCGGCTTGGGGGTCGTCTTCGGGCGCGCGGCCGCAGGTGCGGGCGCGGCCGCGGCGACCACCGCCACCGCCGCCGCCGCGACCGGGACGACCACCGCCTCCGGCTGCGCAGCCGGCCCCGGCGCCGGCGCCTCGACGACCACGGCCGCCGGGCGCTCCTCCAACATCGCGGGCTCGCCCCGCGCCATGAAGAACGCGCCGATGCGCGCGTCGTGCTCGCGATGCGTCAGCTCCTTGATCATCGACTTGTGGAGTTTCTGCATCAGCGCGCGCACGGCGTCCTCCGGCGCCTCGGGCTCGTACTCCTGCTTCTTCGAGGAGAGGATCGTCCCCTCGTAAAACAGGTGCGTGTAGAGGCGCGCATACCCCTGGCCCGAGTCCTCGGTCTGGACGTGGAAGGTGCGCCCCCCGTACCGGAGGTTGTGGTTGTACCCGAGGACCGGGCTGCGACCGCGCTTGGTCAAGGGGGGGCTGTCGATTATATCGCTCCGCGTAGTGGATTCGTTGAAGATCTCACGGCTTGCCCCGCGCCCGCGGGCCCTGACCACCGGGCGCCATTTGCGCCCTTGCGCGGGCACGGTAAGATTTTGCGCCCATGACGCGGCGAGCGACCATCAAGCGCACGACCTCCGAGACGGCGATCGAGCTGACGCTGGCGCTCGACGGGACCGGGCAGCGACGGATCTCGACGCCGGTCCCGTTCTTCAACCACATGCTCGAAGCGGTCGCCCGGCACGGCCTTTACGACCTTCAGATCGACGCCACGGGTGACGTGGAGGTCGATCCGCACCACCTCGTCGAGGACGTGGGGATCTGCCTGGGGCAGGCGTTTCGGGAGGCGCTGGGGGACCGCAGCGGCATCGCCCGCTACGGCGAGGCGACCATCCCCATGGATGAGGCGCTGGTGTCGGCGGCCGTCGACTTCAGCGGCCGGGCGGCGTTCGTCTACCGGGCCGAAGCGCTCAAGGGCCGGGTGGTGGGGACGTTCGACGTCGAGCTCGGCCGTGAGTTCTTCGGCGGGTTCGTCTCGACGGCGCTCTGCAATCTGCACCTCGAGATCCGCTATGGCGAGAACGCCCACCACATGATCGAGGCGCTGTTCAAGGCGTTCGCGCGGGCCACCAGCGCGGCCGCCCGGCTCGACCCGCGCGTGGTCGGCGTCCCCTCGACCAAGGGGACGCTCACGACGTGAGTGGCCGCGTCGTCGTCGCCGATCTGGGGAGCGGCAACCTCCGCAGCGTCGAGAAGGCGCTGACCGCCGTGGGCGCGGAGGGGGCCGTCAGCGCCGACGCCGACACCGTGGCGCGTGCCGACAAGCTGGTCGTCCCCGGCCAGGGGGCGTTCGGAGCCTGCGCGGCTGCGCTCGATTGTGGCGGCGGCGCTCTCCGCCAGGCGATCGGGGCCTTTCTGACCAGCGGGCGCCCCTTCTTCGGGATCTGCATCGGGATGCAGCTGCTGTTCGAGCGCAGCGACGAAAACCCAGAGGCGCTGGGCCTGGGCGTTCTGCCGGGGCGCGTGCGGCGGTTCGTCGACCGGCCGGGCCTCAAGATCCCGCACATGGGGTGGAACCAGACGCGGCGCGGGCCGGCCGCCGGCGACGTCGCCGACGGGGCGTTCTTCTACTTCGTGCACAGCTACTATCCGGATCCGGAACGGCCCGAGGACGTGGCGCTGACCAGCGAGCACGGCGCGCCGTTCTGCGCCGCCGTCCGCCGCGGCCCGGTGTTCGGGACCCAGTTCCACCCGGAAAAGAGCCAGGCGGCCGGTTTGTCCCTTCTCCGCGGCTTCGCCACCGCGTAGTCGCGTGAGCGACGACGGGCTTTTGCCCGGCGGCGCTCGCCCGCGGGGGATCAAAAGGACCCTCCGAGGGTCCTTTTCTTGTAGAACGTTTGGCCAACATGCAGGTCTTTCCGGCCATCGATCTCCTGGGCGGAGCAGCCGTGCGGCTCGAACAGGGGCGGCGCGAGAGCGCCAAGATCTACGACCGCGCGCCGTGGGAGGTGGCGGCGCGCTTCGCGGCCGCCGGCGCGGCGCGCATCCACGTGGTCGACCTCGACGCCGCCTTCACCCGCGGCACCGACGCGCGCGTCGACAACCACGCGACGCTGAAGCGGATCGTCGCCGCGGCGGGCGTGGAGGTCGAGACCGGCGGCGGCGTGCGGACGCTCGACGACTGCGCGCGCCTCTACGACCTGGGCGTCGGCTACGTCGTGCTCGGCACCGCGGCGGTCAAAGACCCGAAGATGGTCGAGGCGGCCTGCGCGCGCTGGCCCCAACGGCTGGTCATCGCCGTCGACGCGCGCGCCGGCAAGATCTCCGTCGAGGGGTGGACCGAACAGACCTCCGCCGACGCCACCGACGTCGGCCTGGCCGTGGCGCGCGCCGGCGCCGGCGCCGTCCTCTACACCGACATCGGGCGCGACGGGATGCGCTCGGGGCCGAACCTGGAGGCGACGGCGCGGCTGGCGGCGGCGCTCGCCCCCTGCCCGGTCATCGCCTCGGGCGGCGTGTCGCGGCTCGAGGACCTGGACGCGCTGATCCCGACCGGCGCGACCGCGGTCGTGGTCGGCAAGGCGCTCTACGAGCGAACGTTCACCGTCGAGGAGGCGCTGGCCCGCGTGGGCGCCGCCTCGCCGTCGATCGGCAGCACCAAGGGCTGAACCGGCTCAAAGCGGCGGGCCCCCGCCGGCTGGAGTCCGAGCTGGCGGGTGCGCCAGATCGTGTAGAGCACCGGGATGACCTCCAGCGTGAGGAACGCGCTGGTGCAGAGGCCGCCGATCATCGGCGCCGCGACGCGCTTCATGATCTCCGCGCCCGATCCCTCGGCCCACAAAAGCGGCAGGAGGCCCGCGATCATCGTGGTGATGGTCATGATCTTCGGCCGCAGCCGGCGCACGGTCCCCTCGGCGTGGGCGTCGACCAGGTCCTCGCGCGTCCGCAGCGTCCCCTCGCGCATGCGCCGGTGAAAGGCGTCGTCGATGTAGATCACCATCAGGACGCCGGTCTGCATGGCGAGCCCCACCACCGAGAGGAGGCCGACCCAAACCGGCGCGGAGAGCTTGTAGTCGAGGAGGTAGAGCGTCCAGAAGCTCCCCACCAGCGCGAACGGCACCGAGACCAGGACGATCAGCGCCTCGGTCAGGTTCCGGAACTGGAAGTAGAGCAGCACCAGCATGGCCAGCGCGACGAGCGGCGCGATGAGCTCGAGGCGGTGCCGGCCCGACGACAGCATCTGGTACTGCCCGGTCCACTCCAGCCGCTCGCCGGGCAACAGGCTGACGGCGCGGTCGGCCGCGGCGCGAGCCCGCGCGACGTAGCCGTCGAGATCGGCCCCGGCATCGGTCGCTTCATCGAGGTCCACGTAGACGTATCCGCAGAGCTCGCCCGCTTCGGCGTGCAACGCGGCGGGGACCAGCTCGAACTTCGCCCGCCCGAGCAGGCCGAGCGGCACCGGTTGTCCCTCGCCGCGCCGTCCCGCGCGCACCGTCGCGGCGCGGACCAGGTCGGCCAGCGGCACCTTGGGGAGCCATTCGGCGCCGAGGGCGATCCGCACCGGCATCACGACCGAGCTCGGTGGGTCGTCGTGGAGCGATTGAACCTGACCGACGCCGCCCCCGGCGAGCATGAGATCGGCGACGGCCCGCGCCCTTTCCGGCTCGACGCCGTAGCGCGCGAGCGCCGCGGCGTCGAGCGCGAAGCCGAGCCGGGTCTCGCCCCCCTGGTCTTCATAGATGGCGCTTCGGGTCCCCGGGACGACACGCACGGCGTCCGCCACCGTGCGGCCGAGCGCGCCGAGGCGGCTTGGGTCGCGGGCGACGATGCGGATCCCCACCGGCGTGCTGACGCCGGTGGCCATCATGTCGATCCGGGCCCGTACCGGACCGGTCCAGGCGTTCGTCCAACCGACCCGCCGCGTGTGGCTGTCCAAGCTGTCGATGAGCTCGGCGGTGGTCATCGTCGTCTGCTCGGGCCACACGAGCCCGAGGAGGCGCCGCAAGGGCGCCGGCGCCCACCCGGAGTACCAGCGCCGATGGGCCACCTTCGGCCACTCGGCGCGGGGCTTGAGGCGGACGGTGGTCTCCGCCATCGAGAAGGGGGCCGGATCGGTGCCCGTCTCCGAGCGGCCGATCTTGCCGTAGGCGTTGGCGACCGCCGGATGCGCGGCGATGTCGCGATCCTGCTCGAGCAGCTCGCCGGCAGCGTCGTCACCGGAGAGCCCCGGCGCCGTGGTCGGCATGTAGAGCAGCTCCCCTTCGTCGATGCGCGGCAGGAACTCGCTCCCGAGCCGCGGGATGACGGGGAGGCAGGAGAGCGCTGCCAGCGCAGCGGTCGCCAGGGTGAGCCCCGGGCGCTCCAGCGCGAAATGGACGAACGGCCGGTAGATGCGCACCAGCGCGCTCGTGAGCGGGTTCCGCGCCTCGGGGACGACACGGCCACCGCCGAGCAGCCTGTCACGCAGCGCGGGCGCGACGGTCAAGGTGACCAGCGCACCGGCCAGCACGACCAGCGTCTTGGTCATGGCCAGCGGCCGGAGCAGGCGGCCGGTCTCGCCGCCGAAGGCGAAGACGGGAAGGAACGCCATCGCCGCGATCAACAGCGAGGTCAGGATGGCCGGCGCGAACGCGGCGGCGGCGTCGATGATCCGTCGCCGCCTCTCGGCGGGGCCGAACGGCGCCCCCGGCCGGGGCTCGAGCCGGCGGTGGCAGGCCTCGAGCGCGACCAGCTCGGCGTCGACCGCCATCCCCAGCGCGATGGCGATGCCGCCCAGGCTCATCACCGTGGCGGGCACGCCGAAGAGCCGCATGCCGGCGAACGTCAGCAGGACCACCAGCGGCAGCGTGGCCATCGGGACCAGGGCGCTGCGCGCGTGGAAAAGGAAAATCAGGATGACCAGCACGACCATCCCGATCTCCTCGCCGAGCGCGCGCAGCAACGTATGCTCGACTCGACCCGTCAGCTCCGAGCGATCGTAGAGGACGCCCAGCTTGGTCCCGGTCGGCAGCTCGTGGCGCTCGTGGTCGATGACCTGCTTGACGCCCGCGATGACGGCTCCCGGGTCGGCGTCGCGCCGCGCGATCACGGTCCCCACCACGATCTGCTGCAATCCGTCCACGTCGGCGAGCCCGACCGGCATGGCGGGCGCGACCCGCACGCCCGTCACCTTCCCCAGCACCGGATCGCTCTGCACCGCCCGGGTGAGGTCCTCGACGGTGGCGTCCGGATGAGCGGCCAGCGCGGACGAAACCGCCGCATGGACGTCGGACACCGCCGCGCCCACCGCGTGGAGCTGCTCGGCGCTGGTCTCGACCAGGACCTCGTCGGGCTGGCCGCCCAGCGAGGCCACCTCCGCCACGCCTGGGACAGCGGCGAGCGCAGGCCGCAACACCTGGTCCTGAAACTCGCGCAGCGGCCGCAGGGGACCCCCGGCCCCCATCTGCTGCGCCTCGAGCATCGGCATGACCTGCGGTTTCGTGGGAATGAGCGCGTATTGAAAGACCCAGCCCGTCGCCGACGCGGCCGGCCCGACCTCGACCCGGACCGCCTCGGGCAAGCGGGGACGGAGCGCGGCCACCCGGCGAGCGATCTCGGCGCGGCCGCCGGAGAGCGCCGAGACCGAGTCGAACACCACGTCGACGTAGGCCATGCCGGTCATCGAGGTGCCGCGCACCGCGGTCGAGCCGGGAACGCCGGTCAGGGCGGCGGTCACCACCTCGGTCACGCGGCCGGCGACCTCCACCGCGGGATGGCCCATCCAGTCGGCGACCAGGACCACCTGCGGGTCGGAGAGGTCGGGGATCACGTCGCGCGCCAGCGAGCGCCGGGCGAAGATCCCGGCGACCGCGGCGAGGGCTCCAGCCAGGATGAGGGCGCGCGGATGGCGAGCGCAGAAAGCGACCAGACGGGCGATCCGCTTCCCGGTCGGTTCGGCCCCTGGTTCGATGGTCATGGCGCGACCGTCCCTTCCGTTTTGGCCTGCTTGTCCTGCGTTACCTGCTTGTCTCGGCGCCGCTGGGCGTCGAGCACGAAGGTGTGTTGAGCGGCGACGTACTCGTTTTCGCGGAGCCCCGAGACGACAGCGGCATAGTCGTAGAGCCGGGTGCCGATCTCGACGGGGCGCTTGGTCAGCGTCCGCCGGTCTGCCGCGGCGACCAGGACGTAGGGGCCCTGGGGCGAGTCGATGATCGCGCTGTCACGCACCACCAGCCCCCGGCGCAGCCGGGTGGCGAGCTTCAAGAGACCGGTCTCGTTGGCGACCAGAGCGGCGCCGGGCTCGATCTCGAAATGCACCTGCACCGTGGCGTCGTCCCAGCGCTCGCGCGGGCCGGGCAGCACGCGGACCTTCAGCCCCTGCGGCGCGCCGTCGCGCGGGCCCGAGGAAGGTGAAAACAACCCCTCCTCGCCGGCGCGAATCAGCTCGCTTTCGTCGAGGTGGAAGAGCGCCACGCCGGTTCGCACGCTGTCCGCGGCCGCCGGGACGCGCATCTCGAACGCGCTCTCGAACTGCTTGGTGCGCGAGCGTGTATCCCAGCCGGTCAGCTGAATCCCCGCCGGCAGCGTAAAGGTCGCCGGGCCGTCGTCGCCCGTTGCGGCGGCCTGCCCGGCCGTCGGTCGAGATTCACCCGCGGCGGCCGCCGGGGCGGTCGATCTCGGCACCAGCGCCATCCGGCAGATGGGGCAGTCGCCGGGCGACGCGGAGACGACCTCCGGGTGCATCGGACAGACATAGCGGGCCGGCGACGCTGGGCCGACCGCCGAACGCGCGTCCCGGTGCCAGACGACGAAGCCGGCCACCGACGCGGCGCCGGCGATCGCGACCAGAACGAGGCGGCCGACCAGGATGGCCGTCGATGTCGATGACGATGACGAGAAGCGATGGGGCATGGGCCTCCTTCCGGAGCAAAGACCAACGGCAAAAACGCGCCCGCGGGAGGCGCGGCCGGCCTTGTCGAGCCGGACCGGACCTCCCACGAGCGCCCCCTATCTTGGGCTGGTCGCTACATCACCAGCGCCCAGAACGACGCGTTCGGCGGGCTGTTCGCCGACGTCGCCTGGTGCTGCTGCAGCGCCCGGTAGACGTGGCCGCCGAAGAACACCCGGTCGCCCACCTGGTAGATGATCTGCACCGCCCAGTCGCCGTTGCCGTTGTTGATGCGCTCCCAGAGGTCCGGGCGCGTGTTGGGCGTCTGGCCCGCCACCGAGGTGTGGGCCACGCGCGCCGAGTAGTCGACCCCGTTGAAGTCGACCAATCCCTTGTTCACGCCGGGCGAGCCACGGAAGCCGACCGGGTAGCTGACGCCCGCCGCCCAGGTCGGGATGACCGTCATGGGCCGCATCATCTCGTTGTCCTCGTGCTCGAGCAGGTGGCAGTGCCAGATGAACCCGACCCCGTCGGTCGGATCGAACGGGAACAGGTTCTGTCCGGGCGTGCCGGTGCCCGTCGGTTCCTTCTGCGGCGCCCAGCGGATCCGGATCCGCGTGACCTGTCCCGCCGGCGTGCGAACCGTGTCCTTCCACCCGGACTCCTCCGGGTGCGGGCCCTCGACCGGTCCGTTGAAGTAGGGCGTCGGGTCGAGCTTCAGCGTCGGGTGGGTGAAGGGCGGGTTGCCGTTGGCCGCCTTCCAGTCGGCGTTGTACTGGGCGTTGTTGAACGGCGTCCGGTCGATCACCTGAAACTCGATCAGGTGCACGTGCTTGTTGTGGGTGAGCGGCGTGACGTTGATGAACTCCCAGTCTTCCGTCGAGCCCACCGTCGGCAGCTCGGTGGTCTCCGTGTGGAAGAGCTGGCCGTCGAGCTCCGCCTGGAGGATGTCCCCCGCGTCGTCGAGCTGCACGTTCTGGATCAGGAGACGGGTCGGCCGGTTCGCGGTCAGCGTCGCGATGCTGTTCAGCGTGGAGGGCAGCGTCTTGGGGGCGACCGAGCTGCCGCCCTGGACGGTGAACTGCATGACCAGGCCGTCGTTGTTCGGATCCGGCGCCGGTCCGACCGGCGGCTGGAGCTGCTCCGTGTTCTGGAGGACGACCTTGGTCCCCGGCGCGAGCTGCGAGAAGTCGACGACGATGTCGACCCGCTCCGTGACCCCGAGGATGACCGAGGTGACCGTCTGCGGGGCGCGCAGGTAGCCGCCGTCGCTGCCGATGACCTTGAACGACATCCCGTTCGAGAACTGGAACTGATCGAAGCGCTGGTTGCTCGAGTTGAGGATGCGGAACCGATAGGCGTGGCGCTTGACGTCCATGTTCGGCCACACAGTCCCGTTCACCACCTGGGTGTCGCCGTCGAAGCTCAGGATCCAGTAGGGGTGCACGCTCGGCGTGGCGCCCAGCGTCCCGGGCGGCGGGTTCTGCGCGGTGGGGTAGAAGATCGAGCCGTCCGAGTTGTACGAGCGATCCTGCACGATGAGCGGGACCTCGAACTCGCCGGTCGGCAGCGGCGTGTTGGCCTGCACCGGCACGCCGAGGAGGTTGTCGACCAGGTACGTTCCGGTGGCGTTCGCCGGGACGTTGATGTTGACGGCCACGTCGAAGTCGTCGCACGAGCTCCCGATGCTGCTGGCGATGCCGGCCGGCACCGGGAAGTTCAAGCGGTTGAAGGCGCCTTTGGTCCGGCCGTTGAGCGAAACCTGGCCGACGAAGGCGCTGTTCACCCCCTTGCTCGGGCAGTCCACGACCAGCTGGACGGATCCGAAGTCGTTGGGGTTCGGCTGCTGCGTCGGAAGGAAGAAGTCGAGCGCCAGCGTCGAGGAGAGCGCGCCGGTGAGCGCGAACGGCCGGCTCTTGAGCGAGACGAAGCCCATCGCGTTGACCGCCACCGAGAACGAGCCTTCGGTGTGCGTCGTGCTCAGGCTCGGCTGGATGCTCGACACCGACGAGATCCAGACGTACGGATCCTCGAAGTGCAGCGTGTCCGCGTTCCCCGGGACGTCCAGCGAGTTCGCCGGGTCACGCAAGATCGAGAAGCCCGACAGCCCCATCCCCACGTCGAGGCGCGTGATGCCAAACGAGTGGTCGTGGTACCAGAACGCGGAGGACTGGTTGCTGCTCGGCTGCGTGTACGTGTTGGAGACGAACTCCGGACCGTGAATGCCGCTCGCCGTGAACCAGAGGTCGGGCGTGCCGTCGAACTGCGGCAGCACCTCGATGCCGTGCGTGTGAGTCACGTGCGGGATCGGCGACTGCGCCTGCGAGTAACCCGGCGGGAACGATAGAAAAGGCGGCGACGGCTTGGGGAAGTTGTTGGGGTTCGCCCAGTCCAGCGTCGGGTCGACCGGCATGGGATGCACGCCGTTGAGCTGGTTGGTGTAGGTGATCACCGCCGGGACGTCCTTGGTCTGCTCGAATTTCGGGCCCGGCGAGGTGCGCCGGAAATCCGGGTTCTGTCCGAACCCGTCGACGGTCTGGGCGCCATAGCCGAACAGGGTGGTCGCCGGGAAGCCCGCGGGGAGCTGTTGCGCCGTGAACTGCGCGATCTCGACGTTGTACTTTTTCTGTGTGATGTGACCGCTGCCGTCTCTCGTCACCGTCGGGACGTACGTGGGGAAGCGCTGGAGCTGCGTTTGAAACTTGGGAATCGTATTCGGGTTGATCTTGGTGGCGAGATCGGTCGAGGCCGAGGCCACCTGCTCGACGCCGTCATCTGGTTCGCGACCACAGGCCAAGACCCCGACACAGCCGAGGACAAGGCAGAGCTTTCTTCGCCCGACATTCACACCCATGGCTTTCTCCTTTCGCCGGTAACTCAGGGCCAGACCGCGTGCGGTCCGACACGGTGCTGAGGTAGTACGCTGGGGCATACCGAGCGTAACGGGTGGCCGGCAAAATTTTGCCGGGTCGAAACCGGAGAAAAAAACCTGCCTGGTTTTCCCGCGCCGATCGTCCTGTCAGAGGCGCTCTTTGCCGGAGGGGGACGGCTGTGGGAGATTCGGCCTCCGAGCTTCCGAATGTTGTGCAAAAGAGTCATCCCCTGCCTCGACGTCGACGGAGGCCGGGTCAAGAAGGGCGTCCAGTTCAAGGAACTTCGCGACGCGGGCGATCCGGTGGCGGTGGCCGCCGCCTACGACGCGCAGGGGGCGGACGAGATCTGCTTCCTCGACATCACGGCCTCGTCGGACGGGCGGGCGACGATGCTGGACGTGGTGCGCGCCACCGCCGAGCGCGTCTTCCTGCCGCTCACCGTCGGTGGCGGCGTCCGCTCGGTCGAGAACGTGCGCGAGCTGCTCCTGGCCGGGGCCGACAAGGCGGGGATCAACACCGCCGCGGTGGCCGACCCCGAGCTGGTCCGGCGCGCCGCCGGCGCCTTCGGCAACCAGGCGATCGTCGTCGCGGTGGACGCGCGCCGGCGGCCGGGCGTCACGCCGCTCGCCTGGGAGGTCTACACGCACGGCGGGCGGCGACCGACGGGGATCGACGCCCTCGCCTGGTGCGAGAAGATGGCGACCCTCGGCGCCGGTGAGATCCTGCTGACCAGCATGGACCGCGACGGGACGCGCGACGGGTTCGACCTCGAGCTGACGCGCGCGGTGGCCGACCGCGTCCCCATTCCGGTGATCGCCTCCGGCGGCGTCGGCAATCTGGAGCACCTCTACCAGGGGATCGCCGAGGGACACGCGGAGGCGGTGCTGGCGGCGTCGATCTTCCACTTCGGCGAGGCGACCGTCGGCCAAGCGCACGCCTATTTGCGCGCGCGCGGCGTGCCGGTCCGCGAAGAGGTCCGGGGCGACGCGGCGGAGACAGCGCCATGAGCGCGTTCCTCGAGGCGGTCACCTTCGACGCCGCCGGTCTGGTCCCGGTGATCGCGCAGGAGGCGCGCACGGGGATGGTGCGCATGGTCGCCTGGGCGAACCACGAGGCGCTCGCGCTGACCGCCTCGACCAAGGCCGCTCACTTCTGGAGCCGGTCGCGGAAGGCGCTCTGGCGCAAGGGGGAGAGCTCGGGCCACACGCTCGCGGTGCGTGAGCTGCGGCTCGACTGCGACGGCGACGTGGTCCTCTACCTCTGTGACCCCGCCGGTCCGTCGTGCCACACCGGCGCCACCTCCTGCTTCTACCGGCGGGCCGGCGAGGACGGGGCGCTGGTCGAAGACGACGGCCCGCCCGATCCGCCGGCGCTGGTGCTGGCGCGGGTGGCAGAGGTGATCGCCGAGCGCCGGCGGACGCGGCCCGGCAAGTCGTACGTCGTCTCGCTGCTCGACGCCGGGCTGCCCAAGATCAACGGCAAGATCAGCGAGGAAGCGCGCGAGCTCGTCGAGGCGCTGCCCGAGAACGACGCCGCGCACACCGCGCACGAGGCGGCCGACCTCATCTTCCACGCGCTGGTGGGGCTGGAGGCGGCCGGCGTCTCGGTCGAGGCCGTGTTCGCCGAGCTGCGCCGGCGCTTCGGGATCTCCGGCATCGACGAGAAAGCGAGCCGCCAGAAATGACCACCGGATCGCCGTCGTCGCGCGACGCGATCCCCGCGGACATTCGAAGCGACATTCGCCGGGACATTCGCCGAATCCTGGGACCGGGCGGCGCCGCGTCGGAGGTGCTTCCCGGTTACGAGGCGCGCGCGGGGCAGCTGGCGATGGCCGAGCGGATCGCCGCCGCCATCGACGGCGACGAGCGGCTGCTCGTCGAGGCGGGGACCGGCACCGGAAAGACCCTCGCCTACCTGGTCCCCGCGCTGCTCTCGGGCCGCAAGATCGTGGTCAGCACCGGCACCAAGACGCTGCAGGATCAGATCGCCACGGTCGACCTGCCACGCCTGCGCCTGCTGTTCGCCGCCGCCGGGATCGGCGACCAGAACCTGGCGTGGGCGGTGATGAAGGGGCTCTCCAACTACGTCTGCCGGCGGCGGCTCGCCGAGCGGGAGCGCCAGCAGAGCCTGGTCGCCGATCCGGACTTCGAGCGACTGCTGGCGTTCGCGGCCTCCTCTCCGACGGGCGACAGAGCCGAGCTGGCCGAGCTCCACGACGAGGCGCCGCTCTGGAACGAGATCTCGGCGACGCCGGAGACGCGCATCGGCCCGCGCTGCGCGTACTTCGAGAGCTGCTTCGTGACGGCGATGCGCCGCCGCGCCGCCGCCGCCCCGCTGGTCATCGTCAACCACCACCTCTTCTTCGCCGATCTGGCGCTGCGGGCGCGCTGGCCCGAGGCGCAGGTGCTGCCGCCCTACGAGGTGGTCATCTTCGATGAAGCGCACCAGATCGAGGACGTGGCGACGGAGTTCTTCGGCGTCCACGCCTCGACACAACGACTCTTCGCGCTGGCGCGCGACCTCGGGCGTGAGAGCGGCGTCGCGGCCGCGCGCGCGCAGTCGGCCTCGTCCCGCCTGACGGCGGCGGCGGCGGCGCTGGGCGACGCGCTCCGCCGGTTGGTGCCCGTTCCGCGCCCCGGCACCGACGAGTCGCGCGCCGCTTTCCCGGTCGATCTCGGCACCGGCGCCGCGCGCGCCGCCTACCACCAGCTCGACGGTCTGCTGGAGGAGATCGCCGCCTGGCTCGATCCCGACGGCCGCGCGGTGGCGGACTCGCGACGCCCGGCGGAGGTGGCGGCGCTCGGCCGGCGCGCGGCCGCGGTCCGGATCGATCTGTCGGTCTTGATCGACGGGCGCGGGCGCGACCACGTCCGCTGGCTGGGGGCCTCGCCCCGCAACGTGGCGCTGCACGCTTCTCCCGTCGAGGTCGGTCCGCTGCTCGGCCGCGCGCTCGACGCCTGTCCCGGCCCCATCGTCTTCACCTCGGCGACGCTGACGGTCTCCGGGACGTTCGACTACCTGCGCACGCGCGTGGGGCTCGGCGACACGGCCGTCGAGGCGAGCTTCCCCTCGCCTTTCAATTACGCGCGCCAGGCCCTGCTCTACCAGGCCGTCGACCTGCCCGAACCGAACGACGACGCCTTCGCCGCCGCCGCCGCGGTCCGCATGGGCGAGCTCGCCACCATCACCGGCGGCCGCGCGCTGCTCCTCTTCACCAGCTTCAAGAACCTGCGCGTCGCCGAGGCGTATCTGCGCGGCCAGCGCGATTTTCGCTACCCGCTGCTGGTGCAGGGAGAGCGCCCGCGCCACCTTCTGCTCGCCGCCTTGCGGTCGCAGATTGGCTCCGTGCTGCTGGCGACGCAGAGCTTCTGGGAAGGGGTCGACGTCCCGGGCGAAGCGCTGTCGCTGGTGGTGATCGATCGGATCCCTTTCGCCGTCCCCGACGATCCGCTGACCGCCGCGCGCATCGACCGCATCCGCGACGAGGGGGGCGATCCGTTCGGGTCGTACCAGCTGCCGCGCGCGGCGCTCTCGCTCAAGCAAGGGTTCGGGCGTCTCATCCGGCACCGCGCCGACCACGGCATCGTCGGGTTGCTCGACGGGCGGGTGGCGCGCAAGAGCTACGGGGCCACCCTGCGCGCGAGTCTCCCCCCCGACTGCCCGCGCACGGAGTCGCTGGAGGACGTGGCCGCCTTCTGGGCGCGCGTGCGCCCGGCCGCCCCCGCGTCCATCGTTTCATGAACACCCTCCTTCCCGGCCTCTGCCTCTGCTTCGGTGCCTACCTCGCCGGCTCGATCCCCTTCGGCGTCGTCGTCGCGCGCGCCAAGGGCATCGATCTCCGCCAGGTCGGCAGCGGCAACATCGGCGCCACCAACGTCGCGCGCGCGCTCGGCAAAGCATGGGCGATCGCCGTCCTGCTCGCAGACGCGGCCAAAGGGTTCGTCCCCCTCTGGCTCGGCCGGCGGCTGGGCTTCCCCGCGGCCACCATCGCCCTGGCCGGCCTCGCGGCGATCGTCGGCCACATGTTCACGCTCTTCCTGCGCGGCCGTGGCGGCAAGGGCGTGGCGACCTCGCTGGGCGTCGCGCTGGCCCTGTCGCCGCTCGCGGCGTTGCTCGGCTTCGCCGTCTACCTCGCGCTGTTCGCGGCCACGCGCCTGTCGTCGCTCGGGTCGCTGCTGGGCGTCTGGACCTTCAGCCTCTTCTTCACCTTCCACGACGCGCCGCCGGTACCGCTCACCGGCCTGGCCCTCGGCGGCGCGGCGCTGGTGACGCTGCGCCACCGGCAGAACATCGGACGGCTCGTGCGCGGCGAGGAGAAGCGAGCCTGAGCGCGGTCAGCGCGGCGGAAACGTCCCGGCGGTGCGGCGCAGGGCCAGATCGGCGATCGCCACGTCGAAGCGGGCCGAGGCCAGCGACTCCTGGGCGATCACCAGGTTGTCCTGCGCCTGCAAGAGATCGACCTGGGTGATGGTCCCCGCCTCGTACTGCGAGCGGACGAGGTCGAGCGTCTCCGCCGCCAGGTCGGCGCCCCGCTGCGCGGCCCTCACCGCCTCGCGCCGGGTGTCGAGCAGGCTGCGGTTGTTGGCCAGATCGTCGCGGATCGAGTCGCGCAGCACGGCGGCCTGCGCCTCGGCCTGCGCCGCCTGCGCGGCCGCCAGGTGGCGCTGCGCGTCCCGCGTGCCCCCGTCGAACAGCGTCCAGTCGAGCACCGCGCCCACCGACCAGGAGTAGCTGTTGCCGGTAAACCCGACGTAGTTGCCGAGGTGGGCGTTGGCGAAGGCCGACAACGTGGGGGCCCACTTCCATGCATAAGCGCGGCGCTGGGCGTCGGACGACTCCGCCGAGAGGATGAGGCCCCGGAACTCCGGCCGCAGGTGGAGCGCCAGGTCGAGATCGCCGGCGTCATCGGGGGGCAGCGACTCGGGCGGCACGACCTTGAAGGGCTTGTCGGACTGGATGAGGGTGGCGAGGCCGCGGTACGCCTGCTGCTGAGCATAACGGGCGTCCAGGTCGCCCTGCTGGGCGCGGACCAGCGCCAGCTCGGCGCGATCGACGTCGACCTTGGTGACCGTGCCGGCGGCGAAGCGGGTCTGCGCGTTGTCCAGCGTCGCCTTGGCGACGTTGATCGCGGACTCGCGGACGACCAGCACCTCGTCGGCGGCGGCCGCCGCGTAGAACGTCTGCGCGGTCG
>DATNDC010000256.1:0-11087 GCA_035607055.1 Polyangia bacterium | reverse complement strand
GTCCCCAGCTCCTCCTCGATGCGGAGGAGGCGGTTGTACTTGGAGACGCGCTCCGAGCGCGCCAGCGAGCCGGTCTTGATCTGGCCCGAGCGGACGGCCACCGCCAGGTCGGCGATGAAGGTGTCCTCGGTCTCGCCCGAGCGGTGCGAGATGATCGTCGTCCAGCCGTGGCGGTGGGCCATCTCCACCGACTCCAGCGTCTCGGTCAAGGTCCCGATCTGGTTCACCTTGATGAGGACGCTGTTGCTGGCCCCCTTGGCGATCCCTTCCTTGATCCGCTCGGTGTTGGTGACGAACAGGTCGTCGCCCACCAGCTGGACGCGCTTGCCGAGCGCCTGCGTCAGCGCCACCCAGCCGTCCCAGTCGTTCTCGGCCATGCCATCTTCGATTGAAACGATGGGGAACTGCTCGCAGAGCTTCTTGTAGAAGTCGACCATCCCCTTGCCGTCGAGCTCCTTCTTCTCGCCCGGGAGCTTGTAGGTCTTGCTCCCCTTGTCCCACAGCTCGCTCGAGGCGACGTCGAGGGCCAGCGCGACCTCCTTGCCCGGCTTGTAGCCGGCCTTCTCGATCGCCTCGACGACCGTGGCGCAGGCCGCCTCGGCGCCCGGCAGGTCGGGCGCGAAGCCGCCCTCGTCGCCGACGCCGGTCGACGCCTTCTTGTCGTGCAAGATCTTCTTGAGCGTGTGGAACACCTCGGCCCCGGCGCGCAGCGCCTCCGAGAAGCGCGGCAGCCCCTTGGGGACGATCATGAACTCCTGGAAGTCGAGCGAGTTGTCGGCGTGGGCGCCGCCGTTGATGATGTTCATGAGCGGCACCGGCAGCACGCGCGCGGCCGGGCCCCCGAGGTACTTGTAGAGCGGCACGTCCAGCTCGGCGGCCGCGGCGCGCGCCGCCGCCATGGAGACGCCCAGGATCGCGTTGGCGCCGGCCTTCCCCTTGTTGGGGGTGCCGTCGGCCGTCAGCATCGCCTGATCGAGGCCGGCCTGGTCGAAGGCGTCGAGCCCGATGACCACCGGTCCGAGCAGCTTGCCGACGTTCTCCACCGCCTTCTGCACGCCCTTGCCGAGGTAGCGCTTCTTGTCGCCGTCGCGCAGCTCGAGAGCTTCGTGCTCGCCGGTCGAGGCGCCCGAGGGGACCGCCGCGGTGCCCACCGCGCCCGAGTCCAGCATGACGTCGACCTCGATGGTCGGATTGCCGCGCGAGTCGAGGATTTCGCGGGCGAGAACGCTTTCGATGACGGCCTTGGTCGTGAAGCTCATGGGGCCGGTTTCTAGCGCAAATTCCGGCGGTGGCGCCATAGATAAAACAGCGACCTATAGCGGGGTGCCATGGCCGGTGGGATACTCCGGGCCGTTTCCATGAAGACCAACCCCCGCCCGGAGCCCAAGCGCCTCCTCACGCCGCGGCAGATCTTCAGCTACCTGGATCGCTACGTGGTCGGTCAGGAGCGCGCCAAGCGGACGGTGGCCATCGCGGCCTACAACCATTTGAAGCGGTGCGCGCAGCCGACGCCGCAGGGCAAACGCCTGATCAAGAAGTCGAACGTCCTCCTGCTCGGGCCCACCGGTTCCGGGAAGACGCACATCGCGCGCACGCTGGCCCACTGCCTGGACGTGCCGTTCACGGTGGCGGACGCGACCGAATACACGGAAGCCGGTTATTACGGCAAGGACGTGGAGGTGATGGTGGGTGAGCTCCTGCACCACGCCGACCAGGACGTCGAGCTCGCGCAGCGGGGGATCGTCTTCATCGACGAGATCGACAAGATCGCCCGCCGCACGCAGGGGGCGCGCACCGGCGCCGGGGCGCGCGACATCGGCGGGGAAGGGGTGCAGCAGGCCCTGCTCAAGGTGCTGGAGGGGCGTGAGATCTTCGCGCCGCTCAACGTCACCCAGCACTGGAACAAGCACGACTTCGTGGTGCTCGACACCCAGGACATCCTGTTCATCGTGGCGGGGACCTTCTCCGACCTGCGGCTCGCCGACACGAGCAAGCCGCTGGGGTTCGGCGCCGAGGCCGGCGCCGCGACGCCGAGCCGCCGGGTGACCGAGAAAGAGCTCATCGACTACGGCCTTCTGGCCGAGTTCCTGGGGCGCATTCCCGTGCGCGTCGAGCTCGAGGCGCTGTCGGAGGATGACCTCTATCTGGTGATGACCGGGCCGCCGGACGCCGTGGTGCGCGAGTACCAGGCGCTCTTGAAGATGGACGGCGTCGACCTGCAGTTCAGCGAGGGGGCGCTGCGCCTCGTCGCGCAGCACTCCATCGCCCGCAAGACCGGCGCCCGCAGCCTCCGCACGATGGTCGAGGGGATTTGCCACGACGTCATGTTCGACGCCCCCGAGCGCAAGGGCGAGACGATCACCCTCGACGCCGACTTCGTCGCCGAGCGGCTGGAGCGAGAGCCGGTGGCATGAAGATCTCCGGTCTGTTCGCCGAGCCCGGTCGCAAGCTCTTCTCGTTCGAGCTTTTTCCCCCCAAGACCGACGCCGGGCGGCTGGCGCTGGAGCGGACCATCCGCGACCTCGCCGACCTGGCGCCGGCCTACGTCTCCGTGACCTACGGCGCCGGCGGCTCCACGCGGGCGAAGACCGTGGAGCTGGTGCAGTGGATAGAGCGCGAGGCCCGCCTCTGCGCGATGGCGCACCTCACCTGCGTCGGGGCGACCGAGCAGGAGATCGCGGGCGTGCTCGACAGCCTGGTCGACGCCGGGATCGAGAACGTGATGGCCCTGCGCGGCGATCCGCCCGCCGGCCAGGAGAAGTTCGAGCGGACCGCGGGCGGCTTCGGCTTCGCCGCCGACCTGGTCGCCTTCATCCGCAAGCGCTATGGGCGCAGGCTCTGTCTCGGCGGCGCCGGCTACCCCGAGGGGCACCTCGAGTGCCGCGACATCGACCAGGACATCCGCAACCTCCAGGCCAAGGTCGAGGCGGGGCTCGACTTCGTGGTCACCCAGCTGTTCTTCGACAACCGCTTCTACTTCGACTTCGTCGCCCGCGCGCGGGCCGCCGGGATCCAGATCCCCATCGTCCCCGGCCTGATGCCGATCCGCAGCCTGGCCGGGATCGAGCGGATGACCAAGCTGTCGGGCGCCACCCTCCCGGCCGCGCTGCAGGCCGAGCTGGAGCGGGTGCGCCACGACGAGGCGGGGACGCTGTCGCTCGGCATCGCGCAGACGACCGCCCAGGCCGTCGGGCTCCTGCAGGGCGGCGCGCCCGGCGTCCACTTCTACACGCTGAACCAGTCCCCCGCGACGCGCATCATCCTGACCGCCCTCAAGACCGCGCGGCTGGCGTAACCCGTCGCCGCCGTCGCGAGATAATATGCTGGCCGACGATGCAGGCCGAAAGATCAGGGCGCCACGCGACGCGCGCGCGATTGACCGGCGCCGCGGTCGGATGGGGCGCCGCCGCTTGCGGAGCCCTGGTGGCGATCGGGCTCGCGCTTACGGCGCCGGGGACCTCGGTCGTCCCGCGTGAAGACGCGGTTACCCGAGCGGCGATATTCCGGGAGATGGCGGCCAGCGAACCGGCGACGCGGGCGAACGCTGCACGTGCCTTCCCCGGCGATCCATGGTCGGCAGACGATGACTTCCACAATCACGAGCAATGGCAAGCTCGCGCGATCGCAGCCCGCCGGCGGATTCCAATCGAGACTGTCTTGCGCTCGATAGATGACGGCTTGCGAGAGCATGGGGACCAGCCAAACGCAGCGCCGCTCGTTCGCACGGTTCCGCCGTGTCACCCCCGGCCGATCTATTGACCCTCTTGTGACCCTCTTGCGTAAGGCCGGGCAGCTCGCAGCGAAGGGTTACTTTCGAGCCGCCGTATTCAGCATCTTCGCGCTGGCGGTGGCCTGGCCGGTGCTGGCGACCGCTGGGGAGATGAACATTTTCCGCGACGCGCAGGTCCTCTACGCTTACGAACGGGACGCCGCGTGGAGCGTGCTGCACTTCGGCTCACTGCCGCTTTGGGACCCTTACTATTGCGGCGGGCTCTATGCGCTCGGCACGCCGCAGAGTCGATTCGTGTCGCCGACGTTCTTGCTCAGCCTGCTGTTTGGGCCCGCCCGGGGTGAGGCGCTGACGATCTTCGCCATGGTCGCGCTGGGTCTCGAAGGGACGTTCCGGTATGTTCGACGCCGCGGAGCCGGCGCCTTGGCCGCGATGTTGGTCGCGCCGTCCTTTGCGGTGAGCGGCGTCTTCATCGCCTCGCCATTCCTCGGCTGGACGAATTTCTTCGGGTTCGAGCTGGTGCCCTGGACGTTGCTGTTCCTCCGCCGCGCGCTCCGGGGACAGACCGCCGCCGCGCCCTGGGCGGCGCTGTCGTTGGCGTGGATCGTGGGATTCGGCGGAACCTACGCCGCGCCGATGGCGGCCTTGCTCTGCATTTACGAGCTGGCAGAGTACCTCACGATCTCGGGCCGCTGCTGGCGCGACCGCCGGCGCGCGCTCGGCATCTGTTGCTTCGTCGCGACGTTCGCGGTCGCGCTGGCTGCCGTCCGGCTCGCGCCGCTCGTCGAGACACTCCGCTTGGCGCCCCGGACCATTGCGGGAAGGCCCGGGATGACGGCGTCGGACGCGCTCCGGGTCTTGGTCCAGCCGGTCATTGCGAAGAATGGAAATCTCGTTTCCAAACAGATGTTCGTGGTCGGCGTCGGCGCCTTCCTGGTGGCCGGCGCCGGGCTCTTTCGGCGACGAACGTGGCCGATCGTCCCGCTCGGCCTCGGTGCGTTCTGCCTGGCGCTCGGTTACGCCTTGGGACCGTGGGGACCGTTCGCCTTCCTCAAGCGCCTTCCGCTCTATTCCGCCCTGCGCTATCCAGAGCGCTACCTGATCGTCGTGGCGCTCGTGGTGGCCGTCGCCGCGGCAAACGGTCTGCGTCTGTTCGAGATCGCAGCTCGCCGCCGGATCTGGGGCCGCCTGGGCGTCTTGCTGAGCGCCGCGCTGCTGCTGGCGAACGCCGGATTTTTGTTGATCGATTTTCACGCGGTGGCCGCCGAGCGGCTGCTGGTCCCGTCCCCGGCCGAGCTGTCTCGCCCATTCCGGCAGGCGAGGGGAAACCGCTGGCTGGCGGCGTTTTACGCGCCGATGAGCCGCGGCTCACTCTCCTGTTGGGACGCCTACCCGGTCCCGATGTCGCCGCTGCTGCGCGGCGACCTGCCGAATGAAGAATACCTTCTCGATCCGGCGGCAGGCTCGGTCACGACGCGAGGGTGGACACCCAACGGCATCGACGTGGACGTCGCCTTGGTCAGGCCCACCGAGCTCTTGGTGAACCAGAACTTTCATACCGGTTGGCGCAGCAACCTCGGCCAAGTTCGAAGTCACGACGGACTGTTGGCGGTGGCCCTGCCAGCCGGCAGCGGACACGTCCGCCTGCGGTTCCGGCCGCGCTCGGCGGCCGCGGGTGCCGTGTCGTCGATCCTCGCCCTCGCTTTTGCATGCTGGCTCATCCGTCGCAAAGGCCGAGGGAACGAAGGCTCCCGGCGGGACGAAGGGCGACGGCTGACTGCCGCCGCTGTCGTCCCGCTGGCGATGTTCGCGGCTGTCTACGGGCTCCTCCCGGAGCGCGCTGCGGCGCTGCCGCCTTTACGGGCGCCGAGCGGCGAAGAGGTCCTGGCGCCGGTGCCTCCGTACGGCGCCGTGCCCATCAACGCGACCTTCGGACAGGGAATCGTCCTTGACGCCGTCAGAGCACCGGAGCGCGCTGAGATCGTCGCCGGCACCCCAGGCGCCGTCGAGATCGATTGGCGCGTCGTGGGATCGGTCCCGAGCGCCGTCGAGATCACCGTTTCTTTGGAGTCCGGAGGCGCTGTCGTCGCCCGCGCGGATCACGCGTTGGTCTCCGCCGCCCTCCAATTTAGCGACGCGCCTCGCGGCGTGACCCTGAGAGACGTCGTTCCCTTTGTCTTTCCACCAGGAACCGGCAGGGGCGACGTCGAGGTCTGGGTGGGACTGCGCGATCTGGAATCTCATCGGCCGCTGCCGGTCTCCGCGGCCCAGGACCCGACGCGGGGCGACGGATGCGTTCTCGTCGCCTCGCTGAGGGCGGGCTCGCCCCCGTCGGATTCCCGCTAATTCAGCCGGTGGTCGCGGGGGCTGCGGGCCTCGTCGAGGAGGTCGAAGCCGCGCTCGGCGGCGAACAGGTCGCCCATCAGGTCGGCGTCCATCGCCCGCCGCTGGTGCCAGGCGCCGACCATGTACCCGGCAACGGCGCAAGCGCCTCCTGCCACGACGAAGAGTGCACTGATGAGGCCGTTGATCATCTTGTGTCCCCCCAAAAGTGAAATCGGAGGGGCGGCGCGATTACTTGAATGGGCCGCGTCACTTTGTCGGGCCGGGGCCCTGTGCAGGGATCTCCACAGCTTCCGTTCGTAATTCGACACTCCGCGCGGGGTTGGGGGGCTGGTCGTGACGGGAATTTCCCCGTCTCCCTCGTGGCACGTCGACTGCAATGCGAGAGCGCATGCGCCGCGCCTTGATGAACTTGCTTCCCGCGCTGGTCACCTTCGCCCCGTCGCTGTTCGTCGTGGCGATCACGGTCCTGGCGATCGCCAACAACCTGTCGGCCCTGGCCCGCGTGAGGCTCCCCCATGCAGGCTGAAAAGACGACCGCCGGCGAGCGCTGGGCGCGCTGGACCACCCGCCGCCGCTGGGCGATCCTGGCGGGCGCGCTGGTCACGGGTGCCGTCGCGGCCCCCCTCGCGGCCCACCTGCCTCTGCACGGCGACCTGTCGTACCTGCTGCCACCTTCGACGCCGTCGGTCCGCGACCTCCACGCGCTGGAGGCGCGGGCGCAGGTGTTCGGGACCGTCATCGTGGCGGTGGAGTCGGACGACGCCGCCCGCCGCCTGGCGGCCGCCGAGCTGGTGCGGGATCGCCTGCGGGCGCTGCCGCCCGGCCTGCTCATCGGCGTCGACTACGACAGCGGCGGGCGCGATCGGTTCGCCTGGGCGCACCGCTACCTGCTGGCGCCGACCGCCGAGCTGACCGGCGTGCGGGACGAGCTGGCCGCGCGCAAAGCGCGGCTCAACCCGCTCTACGTGGCGCTCGACGAGGACGCGGCCGACCAGGGCGCGTCCCTGGGCGAGCGCCTCCGCAATTTGAAGCAGCAGATGGACGCGGCGCGCGCGGGCGCCGAGCACCCGGCGGCGATCCTCTCCGGCGACGGGCGGCTGCAGCTGGTGGTGGCGCGGACGCGCTTCCCCGCCGACGAGGTATCGCGCAACGTCGCCATCGTCGAGGCGGCCCAGCGCGCCGCCGACGAGGCGCGCCGGCTGGGCGGACCGGGCGTCCGGATCGGGATCACCGGCGACGTCGCCAACGCCGCCCAGGAGCACGCGGCGCTGCTGGGGGGGATGGTGCGGGCGACGATCTTCACCACCGCCATCGTGGCGCTGGGTCTGTTGCTCTTCTTCGGCGCCGCGGCGCCGGTGGGGGCGCTGCTGGGCGCGCTGACGGTCGGGGCCCTGGTGACGTTCGCCTTCGCCTATTTCAGCATCGGCCACCTCAATCTGGCGACCGCCTTCCTGGCGCCGATCGTCGTGGGCAACGGGATCAACTTCGGGATCATCCTGCTGGCCCGCTACTTCGAAGAGTGCAAGCGGACGCCCGCTCCGGACGATTCGATTTCGGCGCTGGGGGCGGCGGTGCAGGGGAGCTTCGGGGGGACGCTGGCCGCGGCGCTGACGGCGTCGGTGTCGTACGCCTCGCTCTTGACCACGCAGTTCCGCGGCTTCCGCCACTTCGGCGTGATCGGCGGCGTGGGGATTCTCTGCTGCTGGGCGGCGACCTTCTTGATTCTGCCCGCCGCCCTGGCGGTGCTCGCGAAATGGGGGCTCGGCCGCGGCCGGTCGCCGATACGGATGGGACGTGGGTTGGCGGCGTTGGTTCCGTACCGGCGGCCGGTCGTCGTCGGGGTGACGGCGCTGGTCCTGGCGGGCGCGCTCACCGGCGCCGTGCGGTACCTCGCCAGCCGGCCGTTCGAAGGGGACTTCAACAACCTCCGCTCCACCGGTCCCGCGATGTACGAGACCCAGCGCTGGAACGCCGAGATCGACCGGGCGTTCGGGCGGGGCATCTCTGGCGGCACGGTGATCGCGCTGCCGACCCGCGACCGAGCGCGTGAGGTGGCCGAGCGGCTGCGCGCCGCGGACGCCGGCAAGCCCGACAAGCAGCGCCTGTTTTCTCGGGTCACCTCGCTCGACGACCTGGTTCCGTCCGATCAGGACGAAAAGCTCGCGCTGCTGGCCGACATCCGGCGGTTGCTGACCAGGGCGACGCTGGCCTCGATGAGCGAGGCCGACCGCCGGATCGCGCGCGAGCTCGATCCGCCGGCCCACCTGACGCGGATCGCGGAGGCCGACGTGCCGGTCGAGCTGGCCTGGCCGTTCACCGAGCAGGACGGGACGCGCGGGCGCCTCCTGGTGGCCAAGACCGGCGCCGGATTCGACCTCTGGCGCACCGACGATCTCGAGCGCTTCGTGGCCCGCTTCCGGGCGCTGGGGTTGGGCCCCGACCTGGTCGTCGGCGGCAACGCCTTCGTCCAGCATGACATCGTCAGCTCGGTCGATCGCGACGGGCCGCGCGCGACCCTGGTCGCCGCGCTGGGGGCGGTGCTGGTGGTGCTGGCCATCCTGGGGATGACCCGCCAGGCGGCGATCACCATCGGCTGCGGCGCGGTGGGCGTGTTTCTCTTGCTGACCGCCGCCGGCCTGCTCGGCATCCGCATCAACTTCCTCGACTTCGTGGCGCTGCCGATCACCATCGGGATCGGGATCGACTACGCGGTGAACGTCGCCGCCCGTCACCGGACGGAGGGGCGCGGGTCGGCGCGGCGGATCCTGGCGGCCACCGGGCCGGCGGTGGCGCTCTGCTCGTTCACCACGGTGGTCGGGTACGCGTCGCTGCTGTTCTCGGCGAACCAGGGGATCCGTTCCTTCGGCCTCTCGGCGCTGATCGGCGAGCTGACCTGCGTGTTCGCGGCGCTGATCCTGGCGCCCGCGCTGCTGGATCTGCGGTTGCGCCGGCGTCGAGCGCCGACGTCCGAGCTCGCGCTCGGTCAAGAAAACTTGGGTCCCCCGATGGTGGCCAGGATGTAACCCGACCGTCACGCGGCGGCGCGCGCGCCCAAGTAAAAGTGCAGACGATTTACGGCTGACCTTATACTGGGAGGCTCGCGTGCTGAATTTCGGTCGACAGAACCTGGCGTCGAAACTGGTTGGCGGTGCTCTCGTGCTGGTTCTCTGGTCGGGGTGCGGTGGGGGAAGCGGGAGCGCCGGGCCGGCGGGCGTGCCGCGCGCCGCGACCGTCGTATCACTGAACACGACTCAGCTCGGCGCACTGTGCGATTGGGTCGCCGCCAGCGTGGGGGGGTATGGGAGCATCGACAACTGCGACGGGGGCGGATCTCAGCATGAGAGCTCGACCCAGCAGGACTGCGTTTCTAAGGCTTTCGGCGGGTGTCCCACGCTGACGGCGGGGACGCTCGAGGACTGTGTGAACGCCCTCGGCGGGGACTTGTGCCGGGCCGAGACCGCACCCGCTTGCGTCGGGGTCAATCAGTGCGGGAACCCCGATGCCGGCGCGGGCTCGGGCCGCGCCCCCTGACCGCGAACGTGCCGCCGGAAAGATACGAAGCGACCGGCGCCGCGGACAAACCGCCGGCCGCGCCGGCGGAGCGCTATCGGCCGGAGCGAGAGCGCGCGGGCACGGCGCTTTGCCTGTCGGGCGGCGGGTTCCGGGCGACGCTGTTCCACCTGGGCGCGCTCCGGCGGCTGAACGAGACGGGCGTGCTCGCCAAGCTGGACACCATCACCTCCGTCTCCGGCGGCAGCATCATGGCGGCGGCGCTGGCGACGCGGGCGCCGTGGCCGGTCAGCGGACCGATTCCGGCAGACGTCTGGGAGCGCGAGGTGGCGGTGCCGGTGCGCACCTTCGCCAGCCGGAACCTGCGCACGCGCGCGATGCTGAGTCGGCTTCTCCGGCCGTGGAACACCAGCGGCGGCGTGCGGGGGCTCCTGGCCGGGTACGCGGCGCGGCTCTCCTCGGCGAAGCTGGCCGCGCTGCCCGAGCGCCCGCGCTTCGTCTTCTGCGCCACCGACCTTTGTTACGGCGTGAACTTCGTGTTCGAGCGCGCGCGGGTGGGCGACTACCGGCTCGGCTATCTGGCGCCGCCGCCGGCGGACTGGGAGGTCGCGCGCGCGGTCGCGGCGTCCTCGTGCTTCCCGCCGGTCTTCAACCCGCTGCCGCTCGACGTACCCGCGGGCGACTTCAAGCGCGGGCGCGGGCGGTTGGACGGCGCGGACGTGCGCCTCAGCGACGGCGGCCTCTACGACAACCTCGGGCTCGAGCCGGTGTGGAAGGACCACCGGACGGTGCTGGTCTCGGACGGGGGGGCCGTGTTCGGCGCGGCGACCGACCGCGGGCTGCTGGCGCGCCTCGGCCGTTACATGAACATCATCGAGGACCAGGGGCTGGCGGTGCGCAAGCGGTGGCTCATCTCCAGCTTCCTCGACGGCACCATGAGCGGCGCCTACTGGGGCATCGGCAGCGCGACCAGCAGCTACGCCGCGGGGGGCGCCGGCTACTCGAAGAAGCTGGCCGCGGAGGTGATCGCCGAGGTGCGGACCGACCTCGACGCCTTCTCGCCGGCCGAGATGGCGGTGCTGGAGAACCACGGCTACGCGTTGGCGGACGCGGCGGTCGCCACCCACCTCGCTGGTCTCGCGGACCCGAACGCACCGTCGGCGGCGCCGCACCCCGACTGGCTCGACGAGGACCGCGTGCGCGCGGCGCTGTCCGGCAGCCGGAAGCGCAAGCTGCTCGGACGCTGGTGACGGACTAGGAAAACCGTCACGAGACCTCGAGAACACGTCCTCCTCGGTCAGCAGGCGCCGCGCTTTGACAGACGCGACAACGTTGTTGCAGAGGTGCTCGAAGCGAAGCAGGTGATGCGTCACGCCGCCAGATGAGCCGGCGCGGCCTCGCGCACGTCGCGCCCGCGCTGCGGGAGCGGGGTGCGCAGGCGCAGCATCGGGGCGAAGGCGGCCCGGTAGGTCCAGGCCAGGTAGAGCTCGGCGGCCAGCAG
>DATNDC010000187.1:0-7481 GCA_035607055.1 Polyangia bacterium | reverse complement strand
GGCGCGCTCAGCCGCCGAAGAGGCGTTCGAGAAACGCGTGCAGCTCCGCGGGCGGCGCGTCGACGAAGCTGCGACCGATCTGCGCGGCCAGGCGGGCCAGCGCCGGTCCCGATTCGGCGATGTGGTCGAGCTCCTTGCGGGCGGCGGCGCGCTCGGCCGGGGCCGCGCCGGGCCGCTGCGCGAGCGCCACCAGCGCCTCGAGCGCGACGAAGCGGCGCGTGCTGTCGGGATCGGACGCCACCAGCGTGTGGCCCAGCTCCTTGGCGTCGTGTTGCTCCGACCAGACCGCCGCCAGCGCCGGCAGGGCGGCGCTGCGAACGTCGTAGGCGGGATCGCGAACGGCGCGCTCGAGCGCCGGCGCCACCCGCGCGGGCGCGTGCGCGGCCTGCATGCCGAGCGCCCGCACCGCGGCCGTGCGCAGCGACTCGCTGCGGGAGGCCATCGCCTCCCCGAGCAGGCGGAACCCCGCGTCGCCTGGATCGGGGAGCGCGCCGATGCCGGCGACGGCCGCCTCGCGCGCGGCCCGATCGCCGCCGTGGAACATCGCCTCGAACGTCGGCAGCACGTCGCGCGCGCCGCCCCCCGCAGCGCCGGCCAGGAGGCGCATCGCCTCGGCGCGCACCGCCTCCGAGCGGTCGTCGACCGCCGCGCGGACGATCTCCACGCGCGGCGAAGTGGCTCCTTCCCGGGCCGGCGGCCCGCCCGCGCCGGCGGCGCGCACCGCCTCCAGGCGAACCGATTCGTCGCCGTCGCGCGCCGCCTGCTTGAGGAGCCCCCACAGCTCGGCCTTCACCGCCGCGGCGACGATCGTCTGTCGCTCGGCGACGTCTCCTTGCACCAGCGCCCCCTCGAGCGCGCGTTCGGCGTCGGCGGCCCGCCGCCGAACGACCGCGGCCTGCGGCGATCCGGCCAGCCGGGTGAAAGCACGCTCGGCGGCGGCGCGAACCTCGCGGGTCGGATCGCCCACCAGCTTGAGCAGCGAGGGGAACACCAGCTCGGCGGCCGGTCCGGCGACCTCGCCGATCGCCTGCGCCGCGGCGATCCGCACCGCCGGCTGATCCGACTCGGTCAGCTCGGCCGCCATCCGCGCCGCGCCCTTCGGATCGGCGGCGGCCACGTCGGCGAGGCAGGCGGCCGCCGCCGTGCGCACCTCGTCGTGGTCGTCGCGGGCGGCGATGCGCAGGTAGGGTGACGCGGCGGCGCCGTTCTTCTTGGCCAGCGCGCAGAACCCGTTGGCGGCCGCCAGGCGGGTCGCCACGTCGGGATCCTTGATGGCGTGCGCGAGCGGCGGCAGCGCGGCCGCGGGACGACTCTCGCCGAGTCGCGCCAGCGCCTCGACCAGGCTGCGGCGGACCGCCGGCCGCACCGTCTTCACCGCCCGCCCGAGCATGTCGGCCACCTGCCCGGCGTACTGCGTGGAGAGCGCCAGCGCCGACTCGATCGCGGCCCGCTCGACCTCGGGGCTCGGGTCCTTGAGCGCCTTGTCGGTCAGCTCGAGCCCGTCGCGCCGGAGGTTGCCGAACGCGCGCGCCGCCTCGGTGCGCGTCTCCGGCGCGGGGTCGTAGAGCATCGACTTGAGGGGCTTCTCCGCCTCGTCGGGGCGCGTGGCGGCCACCGCGCCCCACACCGCGGCGCTCGCCGCCCGCGCCGCCGGCGCCCCTTTCATCTCCGTGCGCGCCAGGTCCTCGGCCTCGGGCACGGAGATGAGGCGCGCGTAAAGCGGCAGCGCCGCCGCCCGCAGCCGCGGCGACGCCTCGGGTCGAATCGCCTTCTCCAGCACCGGCTTGAGCGCCGGCGAGGGTGGACCGGCACGCCGCAGGATCGAGAGCGCCGCCACCCGCACGTCGTCCGTCACCTTGTCGCTGGTCACCACGCGCGCCAGCGCCGCCGCGCTCTGGGTCGGCGCCTTGGTGGCGATCGACTCGAACAGCGCCAGCGCCGCGCGGCGCGCCCCCGCGTCGGGGCTCTGCAACACGTCCACCAGCGCGTCGACGACGATGACCGGCGCGCGGTCGGCCAGCGCGGCGGTCTCCGCCTCCGCCCGGCGGCGCAAGGCCGGATCCGCGTCGCGCAGCGCGAGGGTGAGGATCCCGGCCGCCTCGATCGCGGGCAGCGTCGGCGCCTCCTGGAGGACCGCCGCGCGCACGTCGGCCGAGCGATCGGCGAGCGCCGCGCGCAAGATGGCGGCGTGCGCCCCGTCGGTCTGGCGCCGGTTGCCTTTGTCCGCCGCCTGGCGACCGTCGGCCTTCTCGCCCGCCTGGCGGCGGTCGATGGCCGCCGCCACCTCGACGCCCCGGCGCCGGATCTCGGGCGCGTGGTCGGCGAGCGCGTCGGCGAGGATCTCGTCCTCGCCCGCGCCGCCGCGCCCGATCACCGCCAGCGTCGAGAGGATCTCACCGCGCGACGAGGGGTCCGCGAACGCCTGCTTGAGCGCCGCCACGCCGTCGGGATCGCCGAGCAGCGCCTTGGCGATCCCGCGCGGCACGGGGCGGAGGCCGTTCAGCACCTCGCGCAGCCAGCCCGGGACGTGGGCGCGGCCTCCCGGGCCGGGCGGCGGCGCGTCGAGGGTCCCGGTGGCGCCTCCGGAGGCGATCCGGGCCACGGTGTCGCGAGAGAGCCCGGCGGCCGTGTAACCGGTGTCCGCCAGGATCGACCCCAGCGGGGGACGGGTGGGAATGAAGTTGAGGATCGAGAGGCGCCGGCGACCGCGCCGGACCACGATGCGCGCGGCGCCGCCCGCGTCCGGCGGGTCGAGCGCCAGCGTGTAGGCCCCGCGCGTGTCGGCGAACAGCCCCGCCACCACCAGCGCCAGAACCGCCAGCACCAGCCCGAGCCGCATGGCCACGCTGCCCACGCTCCGGAAGACGGCCCGCCGCTCGTCGTCGGTGAGCGCGCCACGCAAGTTGCGGCTGATCGCGTAGAGCTCGCCCACGCGGAGACGCTCGCCGGCCGCACGCCGGCGCAGCAGCGTCCGCCGGGCGTCGGCGGCGCGCGCGCGGTCGGCCATCGTCGAAGCGAGCACCAGGTCGGCGAGCGCCGGATGCGCCAGCGCGTAGCGCTCCTGGCGGCCACGGGTGAAGGAGGTGAGGAGGCCCCGCCCGCGCAGCGCCCCCAGCGCCTCGGCGCCGAGGTCCCGCCCATCGCGCGCCCGCGCCGCCAGCTCGTCCGCCGAGATGCTCCCCGCTGTCGCGGCGGCGATCATCGCCCGGCGGGCCGTGGCCCCGCCCGACTCGGCGGTCACGCGATTGAACCACACCGCCGGCAGCACCGCCGCGCCGCCGCTGCGCCTGTAGCGGCGCTGTGACCCCAGCCGCAGGTCGGCGATCGCGCGCGCGATGATCTGCAGATCGATGGCCCGACAAGCACCGTCGCGGCAGAGGTCCTTGGCCACCAGCGCCGGCAGTCCGCTCTCGAACGGCGTCCCCGACTGCACGGCGCTGCGCTCGAGGATGTCGGCCACCCGCGCCTCGGCGAGCCGCGGCAGCGTGGTCGAGGCGCGCGCGCCGATCTTCGAGCGGAGCGCCATGCGCAGCGTCTCGATGCGCGCGAACGCCGCCTCGTCGATGGTCAGCACGAGGCGCAAGAGCGGCCCTCCCTCGTCGACCACCTGCGACGCCAGCGCGATCACGTCGGCTCCTTCGTCCGCCCTCGAACCGAGCGCCTCTTCGAGGTGATCGAGGATGAGGACCAGGCCCCCCTTGGCCTCGCGGGCGACGCCGCCCAGGTAGTCAGCGGGATCTTGGCCAGGCACCGGTGGCGCGATCCCCAACCGGCTGGTCTCGCGCACGAGCTCGCGCTCGAGATCGCGGTAGCCGCCCAGGGTCACCGCGGCCACACCGCGCCGGGCGAGGGCGGGCGTCAGCCCGGCGCGCAGCAGCGAGGTCTTGCCGACGCCGGAGGCGCCGATGAAGGTGACGACCCGCGCCTCGCCCCCGAGGAGCTGATCGAGGAGCGCGATCTCGTCGGTGCGGCCGAAGAAGGTCTCGGCGCTCCGCTCGTCAAACGGCACGAACGCGCCGAACAGACCGCCGGGGGGAGCGCCGGCTTCCGTCATCCGCGCTCAGCTCTGGCGAATGTCCGACTCCAGCATCTCGGGCTCTTCGTCATAGTCCGAAATGATGATCTCTCGATTGTGGGCGTCCGTCGAGGACGGCGTGAAGAAACCCTCCACCAGGTCGGCGACCTCCTCGTGCGAGGTGCCGCGCTTGACGGTGGCCAGCGCGTAGACGACGTGTCCGTCGTCGACGACCGACAGAAACCCGATCCGCCGTCCGTCCTCGACCGACCAGAGGTCCCACGACTCGCCCGCCTGAGTGCGGGTCACGCGGGTCGCGTAGAACGTGCGCGGCTCGTGCCGGGTGATGGGGGTGATTTTCGGATCGCGCGGCAACCGTCAATCTCCGTCGGAGGAAGAGGATAACGAGCATCCGCCATCCCGGCAAGAGCGCCAAGCCAGACCGCGCGTGGGCGAAGCTGAGCTGTGCTCAGCGGAGCCCGTCGCGGGGGGCGCGGGACCCTTCGAGGGTCCCGAAGTTGATGATCGCGGGACCCTTCGAGGGTCCCGAAGTTGATGACCCCCGCTCAGTAGCGGTAGTGCTCGGCCTTGTACGGACCTTCCTTGGGGATGCCGAGATAGCTCGCCTGACGATCGGTGAGGACCTCCAGCTCGACGCCCAGCTTCGCGAGGTGCAGGCGCGCCACCTTCTCGTCGAGCTTCTTCGGCAAGGTGTAGACCCGCCCCGGCTCGTAGCCCGGCACGCCGGACAACGTCGGCTTGCCCTGCGACGCCAGCCAGAGGTCGATCTGGGCGATGGTCTGGTTGGTGAACGAGTTGCTCATCACGAAGCTCGGGTGGCCGGTCGCGCACCCGAGGTTCACCAGACGCCCCTCGGCGAGCACGATGATCGACTTGCCGTCCGGCCAGATCACCTCGTGCACCTGCGGCTTCACCTCGACCCACTTGTGCTTCTTGATCTTGGCGATCTCGATCTCCGAGTCGAAGTGGCCGATGTTGCACACGATCGCCCGGTGCTTCATGGCGTCCATGTGCGCCTCGGTGATCACGAACTCGTTGCCGGTGGTGGTGACGAAGATGTCACCGCGCGACGCGGCCTTGTTCATGGTGGTGACCTCGTACCCCTCCATCGCGGCCTGCAGCGCGCAGATGGGGTCGATCTCCGTGATCAGGACGCGCGCCCCTTGCCCTTTCATCGCTTGGGCGCAGCCCTTGCCGACGTCGCCGTAGCCGGCGATGACCACCACCTTGCCGGACAGCATGACGTCCGTCGCGCGCATGATGCCGTCGGGCAGCGAGTGACGGCAGCCGTAGAGGTTGTCGAACTTCGACTTGGTGACCGAGTCGTTCACGTTGATGGCCGGGAAGAGGAGCTCCTTCTTCTGCGCCATCTGGTAGAGGCGGTGGACGCCGGTGGTGGTCTCCTCGGAGACGCCCTTGATGTTCTTGGCCGCCTGGGCGAAGAACCCCGGTCGCTCCTTGAGCGCGCGCTTGACGAGGGCGTAGAGGACCCGCCCCTCTTCGTGCCCCGGGTCCTTGTCGAGGAACGAGGGGTCTTTCTCGGCGCGCACGCCGAGGTGAACGAGCAGCGTCAGATCGCCGCCGTCGTCGAGGATCAGGTTCGGCGTGCCGCCGTCCGACCACTGCAGCACGCGCCAGGAGTAGTCCCAGTACTCTTCCAGGCTCTCGCCCTTGACCGCGAACACCGGCACGCCCCGGTCGGCGATGGCGGCGGCGGCGTGGTCCTGGGTGCTGAAGATGTTGCACGAGCACCAGCGGATGTCGGCCCCCAGCGCCTCGAGCGTCTCGATCAGGACCGCCGTCTGGATGGTCATGTGCAGCGAGCCGGCGATGCGCGCCCCCTTGAGCGGCTTGCCCTTGGCGAACTCCTCGCGGGTCGCCATCAGGCCGGGCATCTCGGTCTCGGCGAGGTCGATCTCCTTGCGCCCGAACCCGGCCAGCGAAAGGTCACGGACCAGGTAGTCCGGTTTTCCGTTCACGACCGGGGCTCTCTTGAAGGTGGTGGTCTCGGGCATGGCTCTTCTCCTCGACGAGTTCGCGAAGCTTTCGGGCGCCCTCCCATCCTCATATCGCGATTTACGGATGGATGCGGGCTGCCCACAAATTGACAGCCCGGATGGGGCTTGTCAAGGCGGAGGCGTCGCGCCGCGCTGATACCTCAGGCGGCCGCCAGGTCGACCCAGAACGTAGCGCCGCCGCCGGGTGTGCTGTCCACGCCGATGGTCCCGCCATGCTGCTCGACAATGGCGCGGCAGAGGTAGAGACCGAGCCCGAGCCCGCTGGTCCCGGTGCTGGCCGCGCCGCGCACGAAGCGCCCGAAGATCTGCGCCTGCTCCTCGGCAGAGAGCCCCGGTCCCTGATCGCGGACGCCGATCCGCGCCCTTGTCGCGTCGACACGCTCGAGGCGGACAGTCACGCTCGAGCCGGCCGGCGAATACCGCACGGCGTTCTCCAGCAGGTTGGCGAGCACCTGCTGGATGCGCACGACGTCCACCGAGGCGGTGATCGGCGCGTCCGGGAGCTCGACCGCGATCGGGACCGGCTTGCCGCGGCGGAAGGTCTCGACCGCCTCCGCCACCACGGCGCCGAGGTCGCACGCGCGCGGACGGTGCGCCAGCTCGCCCAGATTCGCGCGCGTCTGATCGAGCAGATCCTCGACCAGGTCGCTGAGCCGGCGCACCTGCTGGCGCGCGAACGCCAGGTCGGCTGCCGCCACCGGCTGCCCGGCCGCGAGCTGCCGCTCGGCGAGCTGCAGGGTCATCGCCAGCGGGCCGAGCGCGTTCTTAATCTCGTGCGCCGCCGCCGCCAGCGCGAGGTTCGAGTCCTCGTCGAGCGATGGCGCGAGCGATGGCGATCGATCGGCGGTCATGCGCGCTCGAAGATAGCGGAGATCCCCTGCCCCACCCCGATGCACATGGTCGCCAGGCCGAAGTTGCCGCGCCGGCGCCCGAGCTCGTGCACCAGCGTCGTCACCAGGCGCGCCCCCGAGGCGCCCAGCGGATGCCCGAGGGCGATGGCGCCGCCGTTGACGTTGACCAGCGCCGGGTCGAAGCCCAGCTCGCGCAGGCAGGGGACCGCCTGCGCCGCGAACGCCTCGTTCAGCTCGACGAGGTCGAGGTCGCGCACGGCGATCCCCGCGCGCGCGAGCGCCTTCTTCGTGGCCGGGATCGGCCCCAGGCCCATCAAGCGCGGCTCCACCCCCGCGACAGCGCTGGCGGCGAAGCGCGCCAGCGCCGGCCGCCCCAGCCGCTTGAGGCCCGCTTCCGAGGCCAGCAGCACCGCCGCCGCCCCGTCGTTGATCCCCGAGGCGTTGCCCGCGGTCACCGTGCCGCCCACCTTGCGAAACACCGGCTGCAGCGCCGCCAGATCGGCGGCGGTCGTCGCCGGCCGCGGATGCTCGTCCACCTCGAACCGCTTGGGCACTTTCTTCGTGCCCACCTCGACC
>DATNDC010000170.1:0-4469 GCA_035607055.1 Polyangia bacterium | reverse complement strand
TCGGCCAGGCGGCGCAGCACCTCGGTGCGGCCGTACTCGTGCGCGATCGCCTCGACGATCACCCGCCCGAGCCGCGCCATCCGCGACGCCAGCCAGGCCGGGACGCGGCCGCCGTGCAGCGGGAGATCAGCCGAGCCGGTGGCGACGGGCATGCGGAGAGCTTGGCACGGGCCCAACGGCGCCGCGACGATGGGTCGTCCTTTTCGGCTTTGTCGGCGCGGCCGGCGCGAAGGCCGCGCACGACGAGGCCGCGCGCAAGCTGCGGGAAATGGCGGGCAATTCACCCCTGCGCCTGCGCATCGATCCTTCCTGGCGCTTCCTCTGCCCGGCCTGCGGGGGTGACGGTGGTAACATTCCGACCATGCTTAACCTCAAAACTTACTTATGTTCGATTGGTCTGTTCCTAACGTTGGGTCTGGTGGGCGTTGCCGGCTGCTCGTCGGAGTCGTTGCGGGCGGGTAACGACGGGGGCGTCGACCAGGCCATCGCCGCCGATCCCGCGGCGTGCGGCTGCCAGCTCGACGGCTACACGCTGACGATCTCTTGGAGCTGCTTCTGCGCGAAGCACGACTGCTCGCCGCAGTACGAGATCCCGTGCACCGGGAGCGCGCAGCTCACCACCGGGTGCGGCCTGCGCCAAATTACCGTCCAGACCATCGGCGGACCCGAGCGGTGGGTCTACGACCAGTCGGGAACCCTGGTGGGCGAGCAGCTCGGAACCGACGACAGCGAGTTCCTCTGTCCCACCGATCCGAGCATGATTGGTTTCGTGCTGCAGGCGGGCCAGTTCCCGGACAGCTGCGACAGCGCCCTCACCACCGCGTGCACCGCCGACGCCGGCACCATCGACCCGCTGTGAGGCGACGACCATGTCGAACCTTGGCTGGCGTTCGATCGTTCTCCGCGCGGCGTTGGGTTTCCTGGCGCTCGCCGGCTGCTCGTCCGAGTCGCTCAAGTCGGGCGACGGTGGCCTCGACCACGCCGCCGGCGGCGATCCCGCCGCCTGCGGCTGCCAGCTCGCCGCCGACGCGTTGACCATCTCCTGGGCCTGCTATTGCCAGCAGTACGACTGCGCGAGCCAACCCGAGCGCTCCTGTGGTTCGTCCGGCTACGGGCAATGGACGCGCGGGTGTGGGCTCGACGAGTACTCCTTCATGACCGTCGGCGGCCCCGAGCGGCACGTTTACGATCAATCCGGGCAGTTGGTGGGCGCGCAGACCAGCAGCGACACCACGCCGTTCAGCTGTCCGACGGATTCCAACCTGGTCTCGTCCTCCTTGCGAGCCGGGCAGTTCGCCGACACTTGCGACGGCGCCGTCACCTGCGTCTGCGACGGCGACGCGGGCAGCTGCGGCACGCCCGAGGCCGGCGTGACCAACCCGCTCTGAACGGACGGCGCGGTCAGCGCCGGCGGCCGCCGAGCTGCGCGTTGACCTGCGTCGTCGGCCCGGTGAGGTAGAGCTTCTTCGACCAGGGGGCGTACCCGGGCAGCGTCGCCCGCACCGTGACGTGCTCGTAGCGCATGGTCGGGATCCTGCGAGGCGCGGCGCCGACCGCGTGGCCGTTGAGCGAAATCGCCGCGCCGGCGGGCGACGAATTGACGACCAGCGTGGCGGGCGGCCGATGCAGGCGCTCGGAGACGGCGACCGGAACGCCCGCCTCGGCGGTCAGCGTGCGCGTGACCGTCTCGTAGCGCTCGTGCGTGATCGTGAGCGCCCCCTCGCCGCAGGGGATCGAGACCTCGGCCAGCGGGCTCTGGCCGAGCGGCTTGCCGCGCCAGGCGACCTTCGCCTCGGGCGGTTCGGTGACGACGTTGGCCTGGCACTCGCCGGCGGCGGCGCGCGCCGGACGCGCGGCAGCCACGGCGGCGATTTCGCGACGGGGACGCGGCGGCGGCGCGGCGGGCTTCGCGGCCGCGGCCGGCGTGGCGGCGGCGGGCGGCGCGGCGGCCGGCGGCTGGGGCGCCGGCGCTTCGACGGGCTTGGGCGCGACCGCCGCGACCCGCGGCCGCGGAGGCGCGGGGCGCGGCGAGCCGTGGGTGATGAGGCCGATCAGGATTCCGACCAGGACGCAGGCGAGGTACGGCGCGGAACGGACGGCCAGCTCGCGCTTGTCCATCGTCTTGACCGAGCTGGCCACCGTGCGGACCAGCAGCGTGATCCGCGCCGTCACCTCGGCGATCTGAGGCCGCGACGGCCCGACCGCCGGAGCCCGCGCGACCGGGTAAGCGCCCGGATCAGTCGATCCCGTGCGCCCGAGCGGAAGCGGCGCGGCCTGGTCTGGCGGCGGGCGCTGCACCGTCACGTCGTCGGGGCCGGCCAGCTTCCCGGAGGGGTGCTCGGCGGTGGCGTCGTCCTCGTCGGTCTCGAACAGCGTGCTGTCGATGAACGAGCCGAGCTGCTCCGCGTCCATCTCGGACAGCGGGTTGGCCGGCAGCGTGAACGAGGCGCCCGGCATGCGGATCTCGACCGGCGGCGGCGTGACCAGCGGGTTCGGCGGCAGCGCGAACGGCGTCCCCGGCGCGCGCGGTTCGGCCAGCGCCGAGGCGCGTGGCACGCCGAGCGGGCTGGTCGCTGCCCGCGGCACGCGCAGGCCCGGCGCGACGCCGATCATCGTCGCCGCCAGCGCCGAGACCGGCGGCGCCGGCGCCGGGCGAGCCGCCGCGACCGGCGGCTCGGGCCGCGTCTCGGAGACCACCGTGGGGTCGGACGGCTCCGGCGCGACCGGCACCGGCACAGCCATCGCGCGCCGCTGCGCCAGGAGCCGCTTGTGGACCTCGGCGCTCGCCTCTTCCAGGTCGAGCAGCGCCACCCGCAGCAGCGTCGGCCGCCCGCCGCTCTGCCCCAGCGCCTTGGGCGGCCCGGGGCGGGCGTCGGTGATCCGGCAGCGGCCGCGCATCGCCACCGACTGGTCCTTGAGGCGGATGACGAACCGCGCCTCGGTTCCAATCGGCAGCTCGCCCGAGGTCGGGAGCACCAGCGCCCCTTCGGTGGCCAGCGTGGCGAACTTCTCCACGAAGTCGTCGAGCGACTCGCAGCGCGTCGCGACGTGGATCAGCGGCCCGCGCGCGCCGCTCGGCGCGGGCGGGGGCGCGGATGGGCTCATCCGGTCGGCTCCTCGGCTCGCCGCGCGCGCCACTTTCGCCACATCGGCATCTCCCCGCGGCGGCTGAAACCTTGCGCGCGCTCAGCCAGGCGCGGGGCGACGGGCATCCCTTCAGCTTGGCACGATGCGCCCCCGCCGCGTGCGATTTCGTGCGGTTACTGCTTGGTCAAGGTGACGCTGACGAAGACGTTGTCCGAGCTGCCGCAGGGGGGCCCGGTGAACGTCACCATCATCGACGTGCCGCCGGCCCCGACCGTGCCGGTCCCGGTGTACTCCGTGGACGGACAGAAGTCGGCGGCGCTGCCGGTCAGCAGATCGAGCGCGACGCTGCCGCCGGTCTGGGTCAGCGAGACGCCGCTGCCCGCAATCCCGCCGGGCAGCATGAACCCGGTGACCTGGTACGTCGGCCCACTGCCGCTGATGGTGAGCTGCACCGGGCAGGCGGTGACGCCCGGGAAGCCGACGCAGTTCGCACCGGTCGTCGCCGTGCCAGCGTAGGTTCCCCCGCCGAGCGGCGTGGCGCCGGTCGAGCCCGCACCAGCAGCCCCTCCCGTGCCGCCGGTGCCGCCACCCGAGCTCGAACCGCAACCAACCACCGCCGCGAGGAGCGCGGCGCACAACGAGGCGCTTCGCATGGGCGAATCCTTGGGTCCGGCGGTCGGGACCGTCAAGCCACGGAAGCGTCGCAATTTCGCCCCGGAGGACGCACGTCCGTCAAAACCATTCGAGCACGATCTCGTAGAACGAGCCCGCCGGGAAAGAGTCGACCGCCACGCTCACCGTCTGGCCCGGCGCCCAGGTCCAGCCCTGGACTTGGTAGGTGCAGCTGGCCGGATCGCAAGAGGCACAGAGCGCCGGGAGCGCTTCCCCACCGGTCACCGAGAGCAACGAGGTCCCGGCCGGCGGCGGGAGCAGCGGCAGGTACCACTGGGGCCCGCCGGTGTTGGGGCCGATCAGGCGGAAGCCGCTCAGGCCGGCGAAGGGCGCCAGGTTCGTGGCCTCGGCGCAGGTCGGCACGAGCAACGACGGAAGCGACCCCTCGGCCGTCACCGTCCCGGCGTCGGCGCTGCTCTCGACGAAATACGACCCGGGCGGGAGGTCGTAGAGATCGAGCACGCCGGGCCCCGCCCACTCGTCGGGGAGCGCCGTCCGGTCATTGCACGCGTGCAGTTGGAGCGCGGCGGCGGTCGAGGTGAGGGCGACCGGCGCGGCCGACGCCAGCGTGAACGGGTGGAAGAGGTCGACGGTGCCGCAGACGCCGGCGGTGGCCACGGGCGTCCCGTCGAGCGGCAGCGGCGGCCGCGAGCACTGCCAGAGACAGACGTCGGCCGGTTGGCTCTCGGCCAGCGCCGCCGCCCAGATGC
>DATNDC010000253.1:0-25893 GCA_035607055.1 Polyangia bacterium | reverse complement strand
GGTGTAGACCCGCATCGTGGCGCCGGCCGTGCGTCCGGCGAACCCGGTGTCCGCTGCCCCGACGCCGATCTGATAGTGGATCGCGCTGCTCGAGATGTTCAGCAGCGGCGCCGCGGCGGCGACCGCGGTCTGCACGGTGGTGAACGAGGTCGTGCTCGAGACCGCCGCCAGCCGCGCGCCGGCGATGACGGCGTAGCTCAACGTGAGCTTCGCGACGATCAAGCGCCCGGCGTCGATCATCCCGAACAGCACGAAGACGAGCAGCGGCGTGACGAGCGCGAACTCGACAGCGACGCCGCCCTGCTCGCGGGCCCGGCGCGAAGGTTTCGCCAGCCGTCTCATCGCAGAAATTATATCGCTACGATTGTAATGTGGATGGCCCTTCGGACGGCCGGCGTAACGGAGTGACGCGCCGAGTTCCCGACATCGCCGCACCCGCGACCGCGCCTACTGTCCTCCCGGAACCGAGGGCGGCGGCGTGTAACCCTCGGGGCCGCCGCCGCGCTGGCCGATCATGACCATCTGGCCGCCCTGCGGGGCGTCGGCGCCGACGACGCGGCGGTAGTTCTTGGAGACGGCGGCCGCCTCCTGGGCGTCGAGGCTGCTGAGGGCGCGCTTGGTCGCCTCGGATTGGGCCGGCTCGGTCCGGATGTGCTGGGCGTTGAACCAGGCGGCGTACGACTTTCCGTAGTAGGGGCTGAGGTGCGCGCGATCGCAGGAGGCCCCCGCGAAGACCGCGAAGCCGGCCGCCGCCAGCAGAGCCAGCCACCGAAACTTCGCTGCGCGCGCGGGGGTCGTCGTCATGAGGTCGTCCTGGTCAGGGGTTGGCCACGGGGGGCTTGGGGTTCTCGGGCGGAGAGGCGGGCGCGGCGGCGACGTCGGCCGGGACCGTTCGTCCCAGCACCAGCGCCGCGTGGGTCAGGTTCGTGCGCGCGCGGACCGCCTTCGGGTCGAGGCGCACCGACTGCAGGTAGAGATCGTAGGCGTTCGCCAGGTCGCCGCGGCGCTCGTAGGCGAACCCCAGGTTGTTCGTGGCGTCGGCCTCGCTGCCGCCCATGCGGAACTCGCGCGCCGCGCTGGGGAGATCGCCGATCGCGGCGTAGGCGAAGCCCATGTTCGTCCGCACGCGATGCGACAGCGGCGCCAGCCGCGCCGCCTTCTCGTACTCGGCGATGGCGTCCTTGAAGTGCTCGCGCAGGAACAGCGAGAAGCCCAGGTTGTTGAGGTAGGCGGGGTTGTTGGGGGCCAACTTGACCGCCTCCCGGTGCTCCGCCTCGGCGCCGGGGCGCATCTGGATGTCGAACAGGATGCCGAGCGCCGCGTGGGTCTCCGCCGCGTCGGGCGCCAGCTTCAGCGCGGCGCGCAGATCGGCTTCGGCGTCCGGGTAGAGGCCCCGCTCGCGGTAGACGATGCCGCGCAGGCAGAGGACCTCGGCGTCCTCGGGCCGCTGCCGGTGGATGTCGCTGAGCAGGCCGAAGGCGGCTCCCCAGTCGCCCCGAGCGACCAGCTCCCGCGCCATATCCATGCGCGCCACGTCGCTGGGAGTCGTGGCCTTGGTTGCGGGGCCCGAGGTCGCGCAGCCGCCGAGCGCGGCCAGCGGCAGCGCCAGCGCCAGGACGACGATCGAAGGAGAGAGGCGGAGCCCGTTCACAGGCTCCCCATGACGGCCAGGACCGCGGGACCCATGATCACGATGAAGAGCGAAGGGAGGATGCAAAAGATGAGCGGGACCGTCATCTTGACCGAGATCATCGCGGCCTTCTCCTCCGCGCGCTGCATCCGCTTGGTCCGGATCCCCTGCGAGTGCACGCGCAGCGCGCGCGACACGCTGGTTCCGAACATCTCGGTCTGGATGATCATCGCCGAGAGCGTCTTGAGGTCCTCGACGCCCGTGCGCGTCGAGAGCCGGTGAAAGGCATCCGACCGCTTAACGCCCGCCTGAATCTCCAGCATCGTCTGCTTGAGCTCCTGGGCCAAGACCGGCGCCACCAACTCCATCTCCTGGGCCACGCGCGCCATCGCCGCGTCGAGCGACAACCCGGCCTCGACGCAGGTGACCAGCAGATCGATGGCGTCCGGCAGCGGATCTTCCATCGCCATCTTGCGGTTGGTGATCCGGTTGCTGACGTAGACGTTCGGCAGAAAGAAGGCGACCGCGCAGGCGATCATGGCCACGCAGAAGCTCATGGGAAATTCCATGGGCTGTTCGAGGTGGACGTTGATCTGCCAGAGGATCAAGATGGCCACGGGCGTGAGGAGCAGCTTCAATCCGAGGAAGACCTCGACCGCGTTGTCGCTGCGCAGGCCGGCCTGCACGAGCGAGGCCTGGATGCGCGACAGCTCCTCCCCCTCCTTGGGTTTGGCCAGCCGGGCGAACGGACGGAGGATGCTGGCGATCCGGGCCAGCGTCTTCTCGGGCGCCTTCTGCTCGAGGGGCGGCAGATCCATCCCGTGGGTGGTCCGCTCGAGCCGCTCGATCACCTCGTCGCGCTGCCCCCCCAGCATCTTGCGGGCAGCGACCGCCATGAGGACGACGCAGACCAATCCGCCGAGCGCCGCCCCCAGGAGCGGCAGGCTGATCCCGGCGAACAGATCGCCCATCAGAGCTTCACCTTGATCATGCTCCGCATCCACACGAACCCGAGCGTCCAGATGATGAGCGCGGCGACCAGCATGTAGTGGCCGAAGTCGGTGAGGAAGAGCGGCATGATGTACGGGCGGTTGACGAAGAGGAGAAAGACCACCATCAGGTAGGGGAGCGCGCCGACGATGTAGCTCGACATCCGCCCTTCGGCGGTCAGGCCCGCCAGCTTCCCCTGGAACTGGTAGCGGGCGCGGACGGTGTCGGCGATCTTCTCGATGATCTCGACCAGGTTGCCGCCGGTCTCCTTCTGCACGATGACGGAGAGCGCGAAGATCTTGAGGTCCTGGTTGTCCGGGGCCCGCCGGGTCATGTCGGCCACCGCGCGCTCGAAAGGCATCCCCAGCTCCTGCGCCTCGAAGGCGCGACCGAACTCCAGCGAGACCGGCGTCGGCATCTCGGTGGCCACCATCTTGAACGCGCTCGACAGCGCGTGCCCGGCGCGCAGCGAGCGCGCCATCATCTCCAGCGCCTCGGGGAGCTGCTCGGACAGCTTGCGGCTCCGGCGCGAGCGCACGAACAGCACGAAGAAGAACGGCAGCGCCCCGAACAGCAAGACGAGGATGATCGAGAGGGTGCCGCCGTCGCTGAGCAAGCCGAGGATCAACCCCAGGAAAGCGCCCGCGGCGCTGTAGGCGAAGAGACGCGCCACGGTCATCTCGAGCTCGGTCTGCTCGAGGATGTTTTCGATCCGGGCCGTCAGCGTGATCGAGCGCAGCAAGGCGTCGATGGCCGGGATCGCCGAGAGCTTCCCTTTGCGCAGGAGCCCGGTGATGGCCTTCCCTCCCTCCGCCGAGCCGATCGAGGAGAGGCGGCGCTTGAGCTCGTCCTTCCGCCGGTCGGTGACGAACCGCAGGGTGTAGACCAGCGCCTCCATCACCGCCACCGCCGTGAACGCCAGGATGCCGATGAGGATGATCTGCATGTCCGGCCGGCCCTGTTACAGGTAGGGCTTGATGATCTCGGCGGGATCGATGCCGTACCGTTCGATGCGATCGAGGGCGCGCGGCCGGATCCCCGTGAAGCGGAAGTTGCCCAGGACCTTCCCGCCCTGGTCGGTGCCGGTCTGCTCGAACTTGAAGATCTCCTGCATGGTGATGACGCCGGCCTGCATGTCGGTGATCTCGGAGATGCTGGTGATGCGCCGCTTGCCGTCGGTCCCGCGCGAGAGCTGGATGACGACGTTGAGCGCGCGGGCGATGGTCTGCCGGACCAGCGCCTCCGACATGTTGACGCCGCCCATCCCGACCATCGCCTCGATACGCGACAGCGCGTCGCGCGGCGTGTTGGCGTGGACGGTGGTCATCGACCCCTCATGGCCGGTGTTCATCGCCTGCAACATGTCGAGCACCTCGCCGCCGCGGCACTCGCCGATGACGATGCGATCGGGGCGCATACGGAGCGCGTTCTTCACCAGGTCGCGCGCCAGCACCTCGCCGCGCCCCTCGATGTTGGGGGGACGCGTCTCCAGGCGGACGACGTGCCGTTGCTGGAGCTGAAGCTCGGCGGCGTCCTCGATGGTGACGACCCGCTCGCCCTCCGGGATGAACGACGACAGCGCGTTCAGCATGGTCGTCTTGCCCGTGCCGGTACCACCGGAGATGATGCAGTTGAGCTTGGCCTTCACGCAGGCGGCGAGAAACGCCAGCATCTCCGGCGTCGCGCTGTTGATCGCCACCATGTCCTTGACCCGCAACGGCGAGCCGCCGAAGCGCCGGATCGAGAGCACCGGGCCGTCGATGGCCAGCGGCGGGATGATGGCGTTGACGCGCGCGCCGTCGGGGAGGCGGGCGTCGGCCATCGGCGACGACTCGTCGATGCGGCGGCCGACCCGCGACACGATGCGCACGATGATCTGCTGCAGGTGCGCGTTGTCCCGAAAGCGGACGGGCGTCAGCTCCAATTTGCCGAACCGCTCGACGTAGACGGTGTTGAACCCGTTGACCATGATGTCGGAGATGGTCGTGTCGGCCAGCAGCGGCTCGAGCGGCCCCAGGCCGGTCACCTCGTCGAGCAGCTCCTCGACCATGTGCTCGCGCTCGACGCGGTTGAGCGGCAGGTCGCTGGCGGCGAGCAGTTGATTCAGGATGGTGCGCAGCTCATCGCGCAGCTGATCGCGTGGGAGCCTCTCGATCGTCTGCAGGTCCAGTTTTTCGATCAGCTTCTGGTGCAGCTCGTGTTTGAGCTCGTGGTGGGCGTCGGGAGCGGCGAGCGCGCCCGACCGGGTCTGCTGCTGGGAGGCCGGCTTCGGCGTCCGCGGCACGGTCGCCGAAAAGGAGCCGGTGCCCGGCTCGTTCTTCATCAGGCGATCACGTAGTCCCATCGGCGACCTTCTTTCCGAACAGCGTTCCGAGCAGGCTCTGGCGGCGCAGGCGCGGCGCCCTCTCCGGCAGGAGGTGCGGGATGAGCCCTTCTATGTCTTGCGTGATCCGCGCGCGCGGCGCCACCTCGGTCAGCAGCACGCCGCGGTTGATGGCGTCGATGAGCAGTAAGAAGTCGTTGGTGATGGTGTGTGTGAGCGGCTGCCCCAATGTCTCACCCACCACCTCCACGGTGATCTTCGAGGCCTTGGCGTAGCGATTGAGCAGGAGCTTGATCCGCCCCTGGTCGTATTGCAGCCGCCCGAACAGCTCGAGGCAGCGCTGGCCGTTGCGCACCGCGGGCACGTCCTGCGTCAGCGTCATGAAGACATGCTGGCTGCCGTCGAGAGCGGCCAGCGACAGCTCGTCGAACCCGCGCACGCCGTCGACGATCACGAAGTCGTAGTTGCGGCGGAGGAACTCCAGCAGCGCCGCCACGTCGGGGCCCTTGATCTGCTCGGCCTCCTCGACCTTGCTGCTCTGAGCCAGCACGCTGACGCCCGAGCGGTGCTTGGTCACCGAGGTCGCCAGGAGGTCTCTGTCGAGCCGACTCATGTTGGCGAGTACGTCGGTGATCGAGTAGCTCCCCGGGATGTCCAGGAAGGCGAGCACGTCGCCGAGGTAGAGGTCGAGGTCCACCAGGCAGACGCGCAGCGAGCGCCGCTGCATGGCGCCGGCCAGGTTGGTGGCGATCGCGGTGGCGCCCACCCCACCCTTGGCGCCGAAGATCGTCACCACTTGACCTATCTCCCCGGTGCCGAAGGTGACCTTGGCGTGCGTGCGGACGGCCAGCCGCAACTCCTCGTGATCGCTCTCCAGCACGAACTCGCGCGCGCCCGAGCGCATCGAGCGCAGGATCAGCTCCGGGTCCTTGCTCTCGGAGACGACGATGACGATCCCGCCGGCCGCCGCGATGTTGTGGATGAGGCCGAAGCGCGCCGGCGTGTCCGAGCGAACCGAGACGATGGCCGCGCCGGGGTTGACGCTCCGGTACTCGTCGGCGATCTGCTCGGCGGGCGTCTTCGAGCGGACGACGTTGGCGACGTCCTTCAGCGCGAGGCGCAGATCCGCCTGCTGCGCATCGTCCATTCCCAGCAACATGACGGTAGGTCTCGACATCTGTCAGCCTGCTTCTGGTCTGCCTTCGGGTCTCAGCGAATGAATCCGATCTCCCCGGAGGGCCCCCGGTTCTTGAGGGCCGTCCGGAAGGGCGCCCCCTCGCGCGCCGCTTGCTCCATTGTACTGCCGCTGTCATCGGGGTGCCCGCCGCCGTAGCTGCCGAGCAGGAACAGTTGCACGTCGCTCGGGTCGTTGAGCTCGTTCTCGGTCGGCAGGTGGGGGGCGTCGTGCGGCGCGACCGGCTTCGCCAGGTGCGCCGTCACCACCACCAGGAGCTCGGTCTCGTTCCGCTGGTAGCTCACCGACCGGAACAAGGCGCCCAGGATGGGGATGTCTCCCAGGAGCGGGATCTTGCTGATCGTCGACTGGATCTTGTCCGAGAGCAGGCCGGCGATGGCGAAGCTCTGCCCGTCGGCCAGCCGGACGGTCGTCTCGCTCTGGCGCGAGGTGAGCCCCGGAATCGAGATGCCGCCGATGGTGACCGACCGCGTGGGGTCGACGTCACTCACCTCGGCCGAGAGCTTGAGGTGGAGGGCGCCATCGGCGATGACGGTCGGCGTGAAGCTCAAGATGATGCCGAACTTCTTCCAGAGCACGGAGATGGCCCCCAGCGAGCTGGACATCGGGACGGGAAACTCGCCGCCCACCAGGAACTTCGCCTCCTGACCGGAGAGGGCCACCAGCGTCGGCTCGGCCATGATCTTGGCCAGCCCGCTCTGTTCGAGCACGTTCAGGATCGCGCTGAACGGAAACGTCGGCAGCCCCGAGAAGAAGAGCGAGAACCCGGCCCCGGGAGGACCTTGGATCGCCGGCGTCTGCGCGGTGCCGGTTCCCGGCACGCCGGTGAACCCGTCGATGGCCAATCCCGGGTTGGTCAGGCCGGCCACGAACCGCCCGGCCGCATCCTGGTGGAAGAAGTTCACGCCCAGCTCGCGGAGACCGGAGCGCGAGACCTCGGCGAACTTCACCTCCAGCTGGACCTGCTGGTTGCCGACGACCTTGATCAGGTTGGCCACCTTCTCGGCGTGCAGCTGGGCGATCTCGGCGGCGCGCTCGGGAACGCGAACGTCCGACACCTCGCCCGACAGGACGACCAGATCTCCCGCGGCCGACACGGTGATCTTCTCCTCGGGAAACAACTCGGCCAGCTGGCTCTTGAGGCGATCGAGGTTGCGCGTGACCTGGAGCGCCAGGACGATCGGCTCGTCTCGCTTGTTCCAGAGCGTCAGGTCGGTGGTCCCCACGCCACGCGACGTGAGCAGGAGCTGCACGGGCGTGATCACCTTCAGGTCGGCCACCCGCGGATCAGCGACGGAGACGCGCCCGATCGGCTCGCTCAGCAGAAGGAGGCGGTTCTGCCCGGTCTCGAGCGCCAGGTTCCGCACGGCGCCCACCTCACGCTCGATCTTGATCGAAGGAACCGCGCTCAACCCCGACTCGGCGGCGAGGGCGACGGGCGCCCCGATGATCACGACCAGCCACGACAACGACGCTGCCCAACGGATGGAGGTCGTCTTCACTAGCGGCCATCTCCCTTGCTGAAGTTGCGCTGCTCGAACCGATCACCGCGCAGGATTTCGACGACGTCCTTCTTCGGCTGCTCGCTGGGGAGCGCGGGCAGGGGCTGCGCGGCCGCCGTCTGCCGGCCGCGGCCGCGGCCGCGCCCCCGCGCCGGCGCCGGCGGCTGGGCAGCCGCGGGCTTGCCGGCTGCGGCCACGACGGGCGGCTCGCCGACCAGCTCGTCGGGGACCGCCCCCTCGGTGTTGACCGCCTGTGAGTCGGTCCAGCTGCGCAGGGTCAAGAGCAACCGCCCTTGCGTCGAGGCCAGGGCCAGCCGCTCCGAGTCCTGCGGCGACACCAGCAGCGTCGCCACCGTGGCGGGGTTGGCGTGCATGCGCGCCTGATCGTTGGCCTCGACCTCCTGGCCGACCGCCAGCACCTTCACGTTCTGCATGAAGATCTTGGTCGTCGGCGCAGCGCCGGGATGAAGGGCTCCCAGGGTCACCAGCACGTCCACCCGATCGTCGGGATGGATGAAGCCGGCCACGCCGACGACGTCGTCGACCCGAACCGCCATCGCCCGCATGTTCGGCGGGATGAGCGCCGCCAGACCGTTCCCCGCGTTCTTCGCAGCGAGCATGCCGATCAGCACCGGCTGCCCGGCCAGCGCGCGCGAGAGCAGGATGCGATCGACGAGCTCCTTGGGATCGCGAACCGCCCCGGCCGGCAGGTGGTCGGCCGGCCAATCCACCAGCTTCAACTCCTCGGGCTTGATCTTCGAGGCGAGCGGCATGTCGACGCCGGCGACGACGATTTTGGCCATCGGCGTGACGGCGCCGCCCGGCCGCTTGTCGAGGTAACGGGCGATGAAGAGCGCGGAGGCGAGCCCGGCGACCAGCGTGAAGGCCCAGAACAGCGCGGCCCGCGTCCCCGAGCGCCGCGAAGCTCCAGCCGCTTGGCGCAGCCGGCCGGATCCCATTGGTTCATTGATGGCCACGGGCATCTCCTACAGCAGGAAGGCGTCTCCGGTCCGCGTGCGCAAACGCGCAGAGAGGACAGAACGGGTCATCGACAGCCTGCGCCATCGGGTTTACGTGCCGCGAGCGGAGCGACGGGATCACGCCTCACTATGCAAGCTCGCATGATTGGCTTGAAGCAGCAAGGGAGAGCCAGGCCCAAGGCCGCAAAAAGATGAGGCGACCACGTCAACGTCCACCTCATCAAAAGCTCGGCCAGAAGTCGAAAAAAAGCGTGAGGACCGCGCCGCAGGCGATCGCCACCCCATAAGGAACGCCCCGGTGCTTCGATCGGTGCGAAGGGACCTTCGGGAGCTCGCCCTGGAGCACGACCAGCGCCAGGTTGACCCGGATCTCGGCGCGCACGTCGGCCCGCGCCAGGGCGTAGTTGACGAGCGCAACCACGCCACCCGCCAGCGCCGCCGAGAGGACGAACCACGGCAACCGGGCGAAGGGAACCCAAGCGGCGACGGCCGCCGCCAGCTTGACGTCACCGCCTCCGACCCCACCCGCGAGCCAGGGACGATAGAGCGCGGCGACGACCAGCGCCGCCGCCCCCAGCCCCTGGATCGCGCCCCAGCCACCTTGATCGGCGAAGCGAACGACGAGGCCCGACAGCAACACCAATCCCGAAATCGCGTTCGGAATCCGGCGCCGCCAGAGATCGAAGACGATCGCGGCGATCAACCCGAGCCCGAGCGGGCCGGAGTGGAGAATCGACGGCGTCATCCGGATTTCAGACGACCACCGCGATCCTCCACGCCGGATCCGATCGCGATCGCAGGGTTACGGGATCTGCGACTGAACGTTGTTGAACGCGTTCCTCATCTTGCCGCCCATCAAGAGCACGATGGCGATGATCAAACCGGCAATGGCAGCCACGATCAGCCCGTACTCGACAGCGGTCGCGCCCTCTTCGTCTTTCAACAGCTTGATCGCATTCTTGAGCATTGGGGTCACTCCTTCGGGGTTTGGTCAGGTCGTTTCGTGCCCGAGTCAGACCGACCATCATCGGGCGCCTTTGGGCTCTACACGTCGAAATCGCGTGAGACCCCTGACAGTGGCATCGGCGAGGGCTGATTCGACCTTTAGAAATTGTCGCCGATCCGATGTGGTGGGAGCAAGAGCCCGTGGGTCGGCGTTCCACCTACAACGTCGCCGCCGCGGCGTCGATCGCGCTCACCAACCGGTCGCGGCGCTGTTGTAAAGGTTGCGGGTTTTTGCGCCGAGTAAGTACACTACCACCACGATGATGCCGGCGATTGCCGCCACGAGGGCATGTTCGACGGCGGTGGCTCCCCGATGAATCATCCGCGAGCCGCGACGGCGGGTCGAACGCCGCCCTGCCTTCCGCCCACCCGCAAGTCAAACGCTGCCCTCCCCGTGCCGGCGCCCTCCGGGGCGGCGGCCGTGCCTCCCTGGAGCCCGGAATGAACCTGCGCCCGTCGCTTCGCCTGCTGCTCAGCTTCGCCGCGCTGACTTCTGCCTTCTCCTTGGCCGCTTGCGGGCGTGTCCCCGGCCAGTTCGAGATCCTCAACGATCAAGTCCCCAGCGCCGGCTCGACCGGCTGCGTGGTGGCGGTCAACCCGATCCTTTATCAAGGGGTTGGTCGTCTCGATCTGGCCGTCGTGCAGAGCAACGCCCACACGGCGTATCTGTTCTTCCCGTTGCTGCAGAACAACCTCCCCCGCTCGAGCGGGACCCTGGATCCGAACGAGATTCAGCTGAAGGGTTTCAACGTCGACATCACCTCGCTGGCGGGCACGACACCGGGCACCGACGCGGTGCTGGCCGGAAACGCGGCGGCGCACTTTCGTTCCACCTGGTCCGGGTCGCTCGCCTCGGGCGGCAGTCAGCTGACCGCCACCGTCGATGCCTTTCCCGTCAGTCTGGCCAGTGAGCTCTTCGGCAACGGCGGCGTCAGCGCCGAGCCGGACGCGACGCTCAATCTTCACGTTCAGGCCATCGGCACCACCGTCGGTGGAACCGACATGCAGTCCGATCCGTTCGATTTTCCGCTCGAGATCTGCGTCGGCTGCCTCATCGCCAACGTCCAGTCGTGCCCGTACACGAGCGCGCCGGCCAACCCGGGCAATCCCTGTAACGTGGCCCAGGACGACTTCGTCGATTGTTGCACCGACAGCAGCGGCAGCCTCATCTGCCCGCCACCGGTGGCGTCGAAGTGAGGGGCGCGCGCCTCCTGGCGGCGGTCGCGCTGCTCGCCCCGCTGGCTTGCTCGAGCAAGCCGTCCAACAACAACTACCTCGGACCGACGGGCGGCGGGGGAACGAGCGGCACGGGCGGCACCGCCCAGAACGGCAAGGTCACGGTGACCATCACCGCGCCGGCCGACCAGGCGTCCGTGAACCAGAACAGCTCGCTGACCGTCGCCGCGATGGTCGACGACGACGGGACCGACTTCATCGACAGCACGAGCGTGACGGCCACTCTGACCGCCGGCTCGAGCACCACGGCCCTGGCCGTGGGCCAGCTGACGTCGACGGGAAGCGACGTTTATTCCGGCCTGATCAGCGTCGGCTCGCTTCCGACCGGAACCTACACGCTCACCGTCTCGGCGACGAGCTCGGGCGGGGCCGCGGGGCATTCCTCGGTCTCGATCATGATCTCCAGCGGCCCGACCTTGACCGTCAACTCGCCGATCGAGGGGAAGTCCTACGACGGGAGCGTGACCATCGAGATCGTCGTGGCCCAGGGGGCGATGCCGCCGATGGCCACGCTGGCCGGTCAGGCGCTCATGCCGCCGCCCGCGCTGGCGACCTCCGCGAACGGGACCGACGTCTATCGGGCGACGGTCTTCTTCGGTCCTCCGGGGGCCGCGCCGTCGGGCGTGCAGACGTTCAACGTGGTCGGACCTCAGCTCCTCGACGTCACCGAGAGCGACGGCAGCCAGACCTCGGAGGTCAAGCGGCTGTTCGTCGTCGACAACACGGGCCCCACCATCACCAACACCTTTCCGCAACCGGGCGACATCGTGGGCGGCGTGGTGAAGGTGTCGGCGACGGTCAGCGACGACTCCGGCGTGCTGGGCTCGTCGGTCGTCGCCATCATCGGAGATGCCAACGGCGACCCGCTCTTCACGCTCGTGCTGCAGCCGGATCTGACGGGCGCCTACAGCGCGCTGTTCGACAGCCGCGACCTCACGGCGGCGTGCGACTCCAATCCCTCCTCGCTCTGCATCGTCCTGCCGACCGTCTCGTTCCGCGCCACCGACGCGGTCGGGAACGAGACCTCGCTCGGCTATGCCTTCGCGCTGGACAACGTCGCGCCGCTGGCCGATCTCGACCCGCCCCCGATGCGGCAGCTGAGGCTCGGACCGACCGGCTACGAGTGCTCGTACCTGTTCGATCCGCTCAGCCTCAACAAGTTCGTCGGCGACATGCCGAACGATCTCTGCCTGGTGCCGCAGGTGTTCGACCTGCGGGCCCGCATCGAAGACGACGGCAACCACGCGGTCGGCCTGAAGATCACCGAGATCTCCACCGTCGATCCGGACAACACCAACGTCTACATCCTCAACGTCCCCGACACGACGAACAATCCGCCGCTGGTCGTGGACACCGACGGTGACGGCAACTGCGACGCCATCAACCCGCTGCTGGCGCCCACCACCGGCCCGCTCACCCAGAACGATCAGGTGCTCAAGATCCGGCTGGTCGGGGCGATGCCGGGCGGGAGCGCCAACTTCAATTCGGAGAGCGACGCCACCCTGCCGAACTCCGAGTGCGGCAAAGGGACGGACCTCAAGCCGCCGCCCGTCCTGTGCGACGGCGATGGCTTCGAGCAGCCGACGGTGGCCATCGGCTACTCGGAGAACCTCCCGGCCATCTGGGGCGTCGAGCCGGTCGACAAGGCGCGCTGCCTGGGAGGTCAGTTCGACACGCTGGCCAACCACGTCCCAGAGAACCAGTGGCTCTGCATCGCGGTCGCCACCAGCGACCTCGCCGGCAACAAGAGCGTCTCCGCGCCCATCCGGGTGTACGTCCAATACCAGGAGAACGGCGGCTTCTGCGCCACGCCGCCCGCGTCGGCGCCGCCCCCGCCCAACTGCAACGGGATCTTCCATCCTGACAGCAACACGGCGACGACGGGCACCTGCGCGACGAGCAAGTTCACCGGCACCGACTACTACTGCGCGCCCGGCGGCTGCTGAGCGGCAGCGCGCCGCGAAGCCCGCGCGCTATCCTCGACGGACACATGGACGAAGCCGCGGTCGTCGTCGATTCGCTGGTCAAGCGGTTCACCGCCAAGACCGCCGTGGCCGGGCTGTCGTTCTCCGTCGCGGCCGGCGAGATCTACGGTCTGCTCGGGCCCAACGGGGCCGGCAAGACCACCACGCTGCGGGTGCTGGCCGGGATCTTGACGCCCACCGCCGGGAGCGCCCGGGTTGCCGGGATCGACGTGGCCGCCGATCCGCTCGAGGTCCGCCGCCGCCTGGGGTTTCTCACCAACACGACCGGGCTCTACCCGCGGCTGACCGGGCGTGAGCTGCTCGACTACTTCGCGCGCCTCTACGGCCTGCCGGCGGCCGACGCCGACGCGCGCGTGAGGGCGCTGGCCCGCGCCCTCGACCTCGAGCCCTTCTTCGGGCGCCGCTGCGAGGCGCTCTCCACCGGCGAGCGACAGCGCCTCTCGATCGCCCGCGCCATGCTGCACGATCCGGCGGTCCTGATCCTGGACGAGCCGACCGCCGGGCTCGACGTCCTCGCCTCGCGCTTCCTGCGCGCGTTCGTGCGCGCCGAGCGCGACCGCGGAAAGGCGGTGGTGTTCTCCACCCACTACCTCGCCGAGGCCGAGCTGCTCTGCGACCGGATCGGTCTTCTGCACCAGGGGCGGCTCTTGGCCGAAGGGACGCCGGGCCACCTGCGCGCCGCGGCTGGCGACGCCCCGAGCCTCGAGGAGGCCTTCCTGCGCTTGGTGGCGGCCGCCGACGGTGCGCCCGACGGTGCGGCGGAGCCCTCGCCGTGAAGCTGCGCGAGGTGAGGCTGGTGGCGGCGAAGGAGCTGCGCGAGACGCTGCGCGATCGGCGCACGCTGGCGGTGATGATCTTGTTTCCGCTGGTGATCTACCCGCTCGTCGCGCTCATCACGGCCCAGGTGCTGGCGGCGCGCGTGACGCGCGTCGAGTCGCACGTCTCCCGCGTCGCGGTGAGCGGGCCGCCGGCGCTCAGCGCCGAGGTACGCCGCCGCCTGGCCGCGCCGGACGTCGCGCTTTCGGCCGGGGCCACCCAGGCTGACCTGGCGGCCGGCCGCGTCGACGCGATCGCCGCGGTGGCGCCCGGGCACCCGCCCGCGGTGCGCCTCGCCTACGACGAGACGCGCGAGGAGTCGAGCACCGCGCGCGGGCGGGTCGAGCACCTGCTCGAGGCGCCCGCCGAGGGAGCGCGCTGCGCGCCCGCCTTCGCCGTGGTGTCCGCCGGGATCGCGCCCCGCGCCCAGATGAGCGGCTACCTGCTCTCGAAGATCCTGCCGCTGGTGGTGGTGGTGATGGTCATGCTGGGAGCGTTCCACCCGGCGATCGACATCACCGCCGGCGAGCGCGAGCGCAGCACGCTGGAGACCACGCTCTCCGCGCCCATCGATCGGGCGTCGCTCATGGGGGGCAAAGTGCTCGCGGTCGCCACGCTGGCCTCGCTGACCGGCGCGCTCAACCTGGCGTCCATGTCCCTGACCGTGCTCGAGGGGACGCGACTCGTCGGAAGCGACCTGAAGCTGGCCATCCCCTGGCTGCACGCGGCGCTCGCCTTCGCGGTGATCCCGCCGACCGCCTTCCTGTTCGCCTCGCTGATGGTGGCGATCGGCGCGCTGGCCCGCAGCTTCAAGGAGGCCCAGACGCTGCTCACGCCGGTCTACTTCCTCTGCATGGCGCCGGCGCTCACCGCCGGGCTCGGCGACTTCCGGCTCAGCGGCGCGACCGCTTGGATCCCCGGGGTGGGGGTGACGTTGCTGGCGCGCGATCTGATCCTCGGGCGCGCCTCGCTCGGCGCGGCGCTCGGCGTCCTCGGCAGCACGGCGCTCTACGGCGCGGCGGCGCTGGCGCTGGCGGCCCGCCTCTACGACTCCGAGCGACTGTTCTTCACCGACGAGGCAAGCCTCGGGCTCGGCGCCTGGCTCAAGCACGTGGCGCGCGGGCGCGCCGGCCGGGAGCCCGGCGCGCCGGGCGAAGCCGCCGATGAACCCCCGACGGCCGGCCAGGCGCTGGCCCTCTTCGCGGTGGCGCTGCTGCTCCTGTTTCTTTCGGCCCCGCTCGAGAAATGGCGGCTCGACCCGGGGCTGCTGATCTTCGACTGGGTGGGCCTCCTGGGGCTCACCTCGGTCTACGCGCGCGGCCGCGGCCAGCGGTTGGCCCAGGCAATCCACTTCCGCGCGCCGTCGCCCACCGCGATGGTGGGCGCGATCCTGATCGGCCTCTCCGCCTGGGCGGTGGTCGGTCTCATCGCCGACGCGATCCTCCCGCCTCCCAAGGAGGTCACCGAAGCCCTGCGCCGGACGATCACGCCGCCGGAAGGGGGACGCGGTCTGGCGGCCACCCTGTTCCTCATGGCGCTGACGCCCGCCATCTGCGAGGAGGCGCTGTTTCGGGGACCGATCCTGCGCGGCCTCCGCGCCCGTTTTTCCCCCGCGGTCGCAGTCATCCTGACCGGGATCCTGTTCGGCATCTTTCACGGCGATCCCTGGCGCATCCTCCCCGCCGCCTTGATGGGGATGGTGCTCTCGGGGATCGCGCTCGCCGCGGGATCGATCGTCCCGGCGATGGCGGCGCACTTCCTCAACAACGCGTGCCTCGTCGTCCTCGCCCGCCTGCACGCCGACGACACCGACGCGCTCCCCACGCACACGAAGGTCTTGCTCGGCACGCTCAGTGCTTTAATTCTGTCGGCTGGAATCTATGTGATGAGGCGCGCCGCCAAGACACGACGCGGTATGTAGCCTACTTCACCAACTTTTGGTTGTCAGAATTCTGTCTCATGCTACAAACCTCGATGATGGCGGCGGACGACAAGGAATTGATTGGGTTGTTGCGCAAATGCGACGTCCTGGCCGAGACCCCTCTCGACACACTCGCCGCTCTATTACCTGGTGTGACCGTGGGCAGTTACCGCCCGCGTCAGGTCATATACCTTCCGGGCGATCGGGCGCAGGGGGTCCACTTCCTCACCAGCGGGAGAATCAAGATTTCCAAAGTCACCCGCGACGGTAAGGAGCTGACGCTCGCTTACCGCAGCGAGGGGGATTTCTTCGGCGAGCCCTGCCTGCTCGACGGGGGACCGCGCGAAGAGATGGCCGAGGCGATGGACGCTTCGTCGACCGTGGAAGTCCCGCGCGAGGCGGTCGACGATCTGCTCCGGAACGACGGCGGCGCGGCCTACAAGTTCGCCCGCGCGCTGATCTCCCGCCGCAAAGATCTCGAGACGCGCGTCGAGCAGCTCATCTTCAAGGACGTGGGGGCCAAGCTCGCCGAGCTCTTGTTGAGCCTCGGCCAGGAGCACGGCGTCTCCGATCAGCGCGGCCTCATCGTCGGCCTCAAGATCACCCACCAGGAGATGGCAAACCTGATTGGCTCGACCCGGGAGACTGTCTCCCTGACGCTCTCCCAGTTCAAACGCAAGGGCCTGATTCAGACCGAGGGCCGGCGCGTGATCCTCGCCGACCCCGAAGGCCTTCGGGCCTTGGCGTAAAGTCCGGGGGCGCCGGCGGCACAGCCGCCTGGGCAGCAACGAACCTTGGAACCCTCAAAGGGTCCCAAACCTCCCGCGAAGGGCCTCCCGGCGGCAAGCCGCCTCGGCCCAACGCGGTCGCGGTCGCGGGTCGCTTACCAGCCGCCGCGGCGTGAGCGGCCGCGGCCTTCGCCGTGGTCGCCGCCGCCACCGCCGCGACCGCGGCCACCGCCGCCGTAGCCACCACCACCGCCGCCACCGCCACCGTACCCGCCGCCACCCCCACCGTAGCCGCCACCGCCGCCGCCGCGGGGCGCCCGCGCGCGGGCCTCGCTGACGTTGATCGCGCGCCCTTGGATCTCACGCCCAGTGAGAGAGGTGATCGCCGCCGAAGCTTCGTCGTCGCTCCCCATCTCCACGAAGGCGAACCCGCGCGGACGCCCGGTGTCGCGATCCATCACGACCTTCACCTCGACCACGTTCCGGCCCCCTTCGGCAAAGGCGTCGCGCAACTCGGGCTCGGTCACGTTGTACGACAGATTTCCCACGTAAAGCCTGGTTCCCATCTCTCTCTCCTTCGTTACACGGATTCGGCGGTTCGGCGCGTCTCGGGCACCAACTAGGGAGAAAACTGAGCGACGGACGACCGCCGTCGGGGCGCGCCGGACCGATCGATCGCGTCGAGGGAGCTGGGCTTTGCCCAGCGAAGTCGTCGCGGGAGGGCCCGGGAACCCTCCCAGGGTTCCCGGTCGATCGTCCACGCCGGCAACTCGCGGTCGGGATCAGCACCGGCCGGGCCGAAAGTGGGCACAGGAGGCAGCAGACGTAGCACCGGAAAAGACTCGGCTGAACACCTTAACTGTAACAGCTCGAGCTCAGGGTGTCGAGAGGGTCACGGTCGCGCCGAAGCACAGCCGGCGACCTCGTAGGCCTCGAAAACGGGCCTCAGAACCGGGCTCAGAAATGGGCGTCAGAACTCTGCCGCGCGGACGTAATCTCAGCCGCGGCGCAACGCCTCGAGCACGGCGTCGCCGGCGCTCGCGGTCGAGGCCGACGGTGTCCCCGCGGGAGCGAGGTCGCCGGTCAGAACGCCGCGATCGATCGCCGCCGCCACCGCGCTCTCGATCGCGCGAGCCTCCGCCTCCAAGCCCAACGAGTGCCGGCAGAGCAACGCCAAGCTGAGAATCGTGGCGTACGGATTGGCCACGCCCTTCCCCGCGATGTCGGGCGCCGAGCCGTGGATCGGCTCGTAAAGACCGCGCTTGCCTTCGCCGAGCGACGCCGAGGGGAGCATCCCCATCGAGCCCGCCAGCATCGACGCCTCGTCGGTGAGGATGTCGCCGAACATGTTCTCCGTGACGATCACGTCGAAGTCGGCCGGGCGCCGGATGAGGTGCATGGCGCAAGCGTCGACCAGCATGTGCGAGAGCGCGACGTCGGGGAACTCCTCGGCCATCACCCGCGTCGCCACTTCGCGCCAGAGACGTGACGTCTCGAGCACGTTGGCCTTGTCGACGGAGGTGAGCTTCTTGCGCCGGCCGCGCGCGATGCGGGCCGCCGTACGCACGATCCGCTCGACCTCGGCCACCGTGTAGACGCAGAGGTCGGAGGCGCGATCGCCGTCCCGCATCTTGTCGCCGAAGTAGATGCCGCCGGTCAATTCGCGGACGACCATCATGTCGACGCCGGCCAGCAGATCGGGACGCAGCGGCGAGGCGTGCACCACCTTGGCGTTGACCGCCACCGGCCGCAGGTTGGCGAACAGACCGAGCGCCTTGCGAATGGCGAGCAGCCCCTGCTCGGGCCGCACCTTGGCGCGCGGATCGTCCCACTTGGGTCCGCCGACCGCGCCCAAGAGGACGGCGTCGGCCGCGCGCGCGACCTCCAGCGTCTCCGGCGGCAGCGCCGAGCCCGTCTCGTCGATGGCGACGCCGCCGATGAGCGCGTCGTTCAGCGTGAAGGTGTGTCCCCACTTCTCGCCCACGGCCGCCAGCACGCGCCGGGCCTGATCGACCACCTCGGGGCCGATTCCGTCACCGGACAAAACAGCAATTACAGCGCGCATCTTACGATCCTCCGTGGGGGCGGGCGCACGATACAAGAAGGGGCGCCGACCGCAAGCCGGAAACGGTCTTCAGGCGCGGGCGATGGGGTACCGGCGGCCCGGGCCGAACGATTTGCCGGTGATCTTCAGGCCGGGCGCCATCTGGCGGCGCTTGTACTCGCTCTGCTGCACGCGCCGGACGACGTCGCCCGCGACGGCGGCGTCGAACCCCTGCGCCACCAGCGCCGGCAGGTCGAGGCCGCGGACGAGGTGCGCCTCGAGGATACTGTCGAGCAGATCGTAGGGCGGAAGGCTGTCCTGATCGGTCTGGTCCGGACGGAGCTCGGCCGAAGGGGCCTTGGTCAGCGTCGACGCGGGGATGACCGCGCCCTCGGCGTTCACCGCGCGCGCCAGCCGGTAGACCAGCGTCTTGGGCACGTCGCTGATGACCGCCAGCCCGCCGGCCATGTCGCCGTAGAGCGTGCAGTAGCCGGTGGCGATCTCGCTCTTGTTGCCGGTGCTGAGCAGGAGGCGATTCTGGCGGTTCGAGAGGGCCATCAGGATGGCGCCCCGCACGCGCGCCTGCAGGTTCTGGGCGGTCAGATCGGCCGCGGCCCGCGCGGCCTCCGGCGGGCCCGGCGGCGCGAAGGCGTCCAGCGCCGGCGCCAGCGTCTCGAGGTAGGCGGCGAACATCGGCTCGATCGAGACGACGGTGAACGGGATGCCCAGGCTCTCGGCCAGCGCGCGCGCGTCGGTCAGCGAGCCCTCCGACGAGTAGCGCGAGGGCATCGCCACGCCGAGGACGTTGGCCGGCCCCAGGGCGCGGGCCGCGATGCAGGCGACCAGCGCCGAGTCGATCCCGCCTGACAATCCCAGCAAAGCGCGCTCGAAGCCGCACCGCCGCGCGTAGTCGCGCGTGCCGAGCGCGAGCGCGCCCAGCGCCGCGCGCTCGTCGGAGAGCTCGAACGGCGCCAGGTCGCCGCCGGCCGCGTCCCCCGCCACGTCGACGAGGATGAGGTCGGTCGCGTGCTCGGCGCCGCGCGCCACCACCTCGCCGGCCGCGTCGAGCGCCAGGCTGGCCCCGTCGAACACCAGGTCGTCCTGCCCGCCTACCTGGTTGACGAACAGCAGCGGCCGCCGCCAGCGCCGCGCGGTGGCCGCCAGCATGCGCGGGCGCAGGTGCCGCTTCTCGATGGTGAACGGCGACGCCGAGAGGTTGAGGATCATCTCGGCGCCCGCCCGCACCAGCGCCTCGATCGGATCGGCACGGTAGAGCCGGGCCGGCCAGAAGTCGGCATCGTTCCAGATGTCCTCGCAGATCGAGATCCCCAGCCGGCGGCCCCGGAACGTCACCGGCGCCACCTCGGGGGCCGGGTCGAAGTAGCGCCGTTCGTCGAACACGTCGTACGTCGGCAGGAGCGACTTGCGCGCCACGTGGACGATCCGCCCCCCCTCGATGAGCGCCGCGCTGTTGTAAAGCCCGCGCCCGGTGGTGGCGTCGCCGCGCTCGGGGAACCCGACCAGCACGGCGGTCCTGCTGGCGCGAAGGGCGGCCGACAGCGCGTCGAGCGAGGCACGGGCGGCCTCCACGAACGAAGTCCGCTCGAGCAGGTCCTTCGGGGGATACCCCGAGAGGGCGAGCTCTGGAAACAGCGCCAGCTCGGCGCCGCGCGCCTCGGCCGCGGCCGCGGCCGCGAGCACCAGCCGCCGGTTCCCCTCGAAGTCTCCGATGGTCGGATTAATCTGCCCGAGCGCGATCTTCACGGCCCCATGCCTCGCTCTCCGATTCTACAGGGCGGCCGGGCCGGCGCCGGCGTGATAAAATCTTCGTGTGACCACCGCGAGCGAGGTGATCGCGCCCGCCCCGAGCGCCGTTGAGCCCGTGGCCCCCGCGACGCGCCCCCAGGACATCGCCCGTCGGAGCCGGATCTACGTCAACCGCAACCTGCGGCTCGACAAGATCGAGATGGTCGGCTTCGACATGGACTACACGCTGGCGCTCTACAACCAGCCGCGCATCGAAGAGCTCTCCATGCGCGCCACGCTCGACAAGCTGGTCACCGCCAAGGGCTACCCGGACTCGATCCGGGGCCTCGGGTACGACCCCATGCTGGCGGTACGCGGGCTGGTGGTCGATCACCAGAACGGCAACATCTTCAAGCCCGACCGCTACGGCTTTCCGGGGCGCGCGCGTCACGGCCTCAAGAACATCGATCGCGCGCTGGTGGGGGAGCTGTACCAGCGTGAGCGGACGCGCCTCTCGAGCCACCGCTACGCCTGGATCGATTCGCTGTTCGCGCTCCCCGAGGCGGTGCTGTACGCCGTGCTGGTCGACTACTTCGATCGCTACGACCCCTCGGGCAAGCCTCCCTACACGACCATCTGGGAGAACATCCGCGAGTGCATCGACCTCGCCCACCGCGACGGATCGATCAAGACCATCGTCAGCGCCGAGTTCCCCAGCTACGTGGTGCGCGACGAGGACTTGCCCGAGACGCTGCACAAGTTCCGCTCCTCGGGGAAGCGGCTTTTTCTCCTCACCAACTCGGCCTGGGACTACACGCAGGCGGTGATGAGCTACCTCCTCGACGGCGCGCACAGCATCGATCAGTCGTACCCCTCCTGGCGCCACTACTTCGACGTGGTGGTGGTCAGCGCCGGCAAGCCGGAGTTCTTCACCGAGAACCGCCCGTTCGTCGAGCTCGACGCGCAGGGAAACCCGCTCGCCAAGAGCCCGGCCGGCCCCTTCCAGCGCGGGCGCGTCTACGCGGGCGGCAACATCAAGGAGTTTCAAGAACGCGCGCGCGCCAGCGGCGATCGGGTGCTGTTCGTGGGCGACCACATCTACGGCGACATGCTGCGCTCGCGGAAGTCGTCGAACTGGCGCACGGCGATGATCCTGCAAGAGCTGGAGCACGAGGTGACGACGCACGATCGCCTCCGCCCGGAGCTGGGCCGCCTCGACCGACTCGACGCCGAGCTCAACCACCTCGACTCGGAGCTGAACGAGCGGCAGGCCGCGCTGCGGGCGCTTCAGAAGGGATCGGCCGAGGGCGCGGACGGGGTGGCCACCGGCAAGCGCGCCATCAAGGAAGCGATCGAGAAGCTCCGGCGCGAGCTGCGCGAGACGGCGACGCAGCACCGCGTCCTCGAGGACAGCATCGACGACGGCTTCAACCCCTACTGGGGACCGATGTTCCGCGAGGGGTACGAGGTCAGCAAGTTCGGCGAGCAGGTCGAGGCCTACGCCTGCGTCTACACCAGCCGCGTCTCGAACTTCCGCTTCTACTCGCCGATGCAGTATTTCCGCGGCCCGCGCGATCGCATGCCCCACGAGCGCTAGGCGGTCGAGGCGCTAACGGCGGAACCGCGCGACGAGGAGCTTGGCCTCGTCGACGCCGAAGACGCGCGCGGCCGCGAAGTAGACGACGGCGCCGATGACGATCGGCGGGAGCACTTTGATCGCGAAGATGGTCATGCCGGCGCCGTGGATCAGCTCGAGGCGTGACGAGACGACCCAGATGACGGGAGCCATGATCGCCGAGGCGGCGACGATCTTCAGCAGGGGTCCAACCAGATCGGGGGTGAAGAGACGGCGCACCTGCCGGTGAAACGCCACCCCCAGGATGGTGAAGTTCACCAGCGCCGCCAGCGAGGTGCCGAGCGCCAGCCCGACGTGACCAAAGGTCCGAAACGTGAGGAAGTTCCAGATCAGGTTGGCGGCCACCGCCGCGATGCTGCCGGCCACCGGTATGCGCGTGCGCTTGATGGCGTAGAACGCGGGCGCCAGCACCTTGATCGCGGCGTAGGCGCAGAGACCGACGGCATAGCCGGTGAGCGCGCGCGCCGTCTCGATCGTCGAATGCTGCGAGAAGCGCCCGTGCTGGAAGAGGAGCCGAATGATCGGCATGCCCAGCAGCGCCAGCCCGACGGTCGAAGGAATGGTCAGGAAGAGGACCATCCGCAGGCCGCGCCGCAGCGTCGTGGCCAGGCTGTCCCAGTCGCCGCGCTCGGCGTCTTGCGAGAGGTGCGTGAGCGCGGTGGTGCCGACGGCCACCCCGAAGACACCGATCGGCAACTGCATCAGCCGAAAGGCGTACGACAGCCAGGACATCGCGCCGTCGGAGATCATGCTGGCGAAGGTCGAGTTGACCACCACGTTCACCTGCACGGCGGCCACCCCCAGCGTCGCCGGCGCCATCAGCGTCGCGATCCGACGCGTCCCCGGATCGCGCAGGCGCAGATCGGGGAGCAGGCGCGGCCGAAACCCCGAGCGCCAGAGGGGCGGCGCCTGGATCAAAAGCTGCGCCGCGCCGCCCGCCAGCACGCAGGCCGCCCAGACCGTCACCGCCATACGGGCCGGCAGCCCGACGGCGAACACGATCGCGCCGCCGGCGATGGCCACCACGTTGAACACCGACGAGGCGAGCGCCGGCATGGTGTACTTCTCCTCGGCGTTGAGCTGACCCATCGCCACCACCGCCAGCGAGATGGCCGGGAGGAACGGCATCATGATCCGGACCAGCCGCTCGCAGAGCGCCGTCTTCTCCGGCGAGAACCCGACCGCCACCAGGTGGACGATCGGCCCCGGGAAGGCCATCCCCAGGAGCGCCAACACGCCGAGATAGATGGTCAGCGTCGACATCACCCGGTTGGCCAGCGCCTGGGCCGCGGGCCGGCCGTCGCGGCGAAGCGTCGCCACGTAGGTCGGAACGAACGCCGTCGACATGGCGCCCTCGGCGAACAGGTCGCGCAGGAGGTTCGGGATGCGAAAGGCGGCGATGAAGGCGTCGCTGTAGACCCCCGCCCCCAGCGTGAGCGCGAAGATCTGCTCGCGCGCCAGGCCGAGCAGGCGCGACAGCATGGTGAGCGCGCTGACCCGGCGCGCACCGCTGGCCAGTCGCTCGCTGCGGCTCTCGGCGGCCGGCGCGGCGTCGGGCAGGCGCGTCCCCGCGGCGTCGGCGTTCACCACTCGTTTCCCTTCATTCATTGGCCTTCGAGCGGGGCCCCGCCAAATCCCCCAGCTCGACCGCCCGATCGCGCAGCGGCGACGCCGGCCCGCGCCGCAGCTCATCCAGGAGCGCGCGGTCACCCGGGGTCCCGCCCGCGGCCAGGCAGTCGAGCATCTCGACCGCATCCGCTGCCGGGGTCGCGGGCGCCGCCGCCATCGTCCGCGCCGCGGCCAGCGCGGCCGGCGCAGGGCGCGCCTCCTTACCGTTCGGGCCGACCCGCCCCTCGACCCGGCAATCGGCAGCGACCGCGGCCGCGCGGACGCTGGGGTCGCCGTCGCCGACCGCCTCGCGCAAGGTCGCGGCGCGCCCGCGCCCAGCCGCGGCGACCAGAACCGCCGCCCGCCGGATGTCGCCGGCCGGATCGCGCGACAGCGCCCCCCAGTCGACGTCGGCGCCGCAGCTCGGCACGGACGCCAGCATCGCGTCGAGCGCCGCCAGCCGCGCCGGCAGCGCCGCTTCCTTGCGCACCGCGAGCGCCCGCAACCCGCCGCAGGCACGCGCCACCAGATCGGGCGGCACGTCCCAGTCCTCGAGCGCCGAGGGGACCGCGCCGTCGAGCAGCGACCCCAGCGCCGCCGCCGCCGCCGCCGCGCGACCGGGATCCGCGGCCGCGAGCTGATCGGCGATCGCGCCGACGAGCACCACGCCGCCGCGCGCGAGCGGCACCGCCGCCAGCGCGGCCTCGGCGACGCGCCCGTCGGCGCCGCCAATCGCCTGCGCCAGCCGCGCCGGGCCCATCCGATCCCCGAGGCGCCCGAGCGCGCTCCGATCTCCGCGCTTCTTCGCCTTCACCAGCTCGCCGAAGGCCGGCATCAGCTTGCCGGTCCTGGCGTTGGTGCGGTGCGAGCGCGCGTGCGCCGGACCGGCGGCGACCTCGACGGCAGTGAAGGCGAACAGAACGAAGGCGCGGGGGCGGAACACTCACATCAGGGTTATCACCCCTTTGGCGCAAACGTCTGCTTTTCCGATGGCCTCACCGTCACCCCGCGGAACGACCGTCACCTCGTAGCGGTGCCCCCGCAGGAACCCCATCGTCTCGGTCAGCACGAGGTCGTTGATCGGCAGCTCGTTCTGGCCGGGCTGCCCCTCGACGTCGAAGGTCTTCACCGCGCGTCGGTCCTTGGGATCGGTCACGTCGGTGGCGCGGAGCTGGAACGACCCCGTCTCGGCCGCATGGTCGAGGAACGCGACCATGTGGAGCCTCCAGAACCCGTCGGCCCCCTCGACCGTCGTCCGCTTGAGCCGCCGCAGCGCCTCCGTCATGGCGGCCGGCGTCGGAAACTGCGACGCCGGCGCGATCAGGACGTCGCTGAACACCACCTGACCCTGAAACTGCGACGGCACCGGGGCCGCGACCGCAGGCGGCGGGACCGCCGGCGCCGGGGTTATCGAGGCGACCCGGGGCCCCGGGGCGACCCGATCTTGCGCCCGCGCCCGCCCCCCCACGAGCGCCAGGAACGCCGCGACCAGCATCCAGAACGCGAATCCCGCCAAAGCCGCCTCACGCCGCATGCCGACCTCCCGCCCACTGGGCGCTTCCTTCAATTTCAGTCGGCGGCGCGCGCCGTCAAGCCGCCTCGGCAGCATCCCTGGGGCCCCCGCCGCCCGGGCCTGCGTGTTGTATTGGCCGGCGGTCCGCGCTAAAAACCGGTGAACGGCCTGCAGTTTCGCAGGTCGTCTATTAGCTTTTTGAGACGAGACACCCCCTACTGAAAGGCCTCCGCCATGAAGCTCCCCTCTGGACTAGTTTTCGTTGGTCTCCTTGGGATCGGGCTCTCGACCTACTCCTGCGCGAACGGTGACACCGTCTCGGGCAGCAGCGGCAACGGCGGCTCCAGCGAAGGCGGCTCGACCGGCAACGGCGGCTCGACCGGCAACGGCGGCTCGACGTCGCACACTGGCGGCACCACCGGCGCGGGCGGCACCGTCACGCACACCGGCGGCACCACCGGCGCGGGCGGCACCGTCACCCACACCGGTGGCACCACCGGAAACGGCGGCAGCGTCGCCACCGGCGGCATCGTCGGCACCGGCACCGGCGGCACCACTGGCGCCGGCGGCACGGGGACCGCCTCGAACTGCGTTATGGGCGAGACGAATCCGCCCGCCGGCACGCTCATCACCGACTTCTCCGACGCGGCGGCGAGCTCGACGAGCGCCGGCAATTACACCTTCGGCTCGTCATCCGGAATGCTGGGCGGTACCTCTCTCTTCTCGAGCAGCACCAATGGAACCTTATCGGTAAGCGGCGGCATGTTGACGTTCACCGGTACCGTCGCGGCGCCGAGCACCGCCAATATGTACCCCTATACCGGGTTCGTCGTTTACATGAACGGCCCCGGGTGCGTGAACGGGAATGCCTACAACGGCGTCTCGTTCACCTATTCCTCCACGGGGACCTGCAAGCCTCTCTTCTCGTTCAATGATCTGGAGCACACGACGTCGAGCGCCGATCCCGACCGGGGCAATTGTACTGGAACGAGCTGTTACGCCTCGCAGTTCACGCTGACTGGAAGCGGAACGATC
>DATNDC010000131.1:0-38329 GCA_035607055.1 Polyangia bacterium | reverse complement strand
CTGACATCATGCGTACCTCCCGATGAGCTCAAGCTAGCGTGCGCCCCGTCAAGGGGTGGTTTCGGCGCGGCGCGAGGTGTGTAAAAGGTCGCCGGCGGTGCTAGCGTCCTCGGTCTGACCCTCCGGACGGAGCTCTCGCTGGTCCTGACCTCGCTGCTGGTCGTTTCGATCGGACTGGCGGGCGGGACCACCATCTATCAGTCGGCGCGCACCATGCGGCGCGAGCTGACCACCGAGTACCAGCTGTTCGCCGAGAACCGCGCCTTCGCCCTGCGCGACAACTTCGAGATCCTCGAGGACGAGCTCAAGCGGCTGGCCCTCCTGCCCGAGATGAATCCCGCCGATCCCGACCTCTTGCAGGAGGAGCAGATCCTGGCCGGCGCCCACGCCCACTCCGTCCTCTACAACACGGCCGTGCTGCTGCTCGACCGCGCGGGGCGCTGCGTGCGCTCGGTCCCCAACGGCTCGGCGTTCCGCGGCGAGTCGTTCGGCGACCGCCCCTGGTTCCAGGCGGTGCGGGGGGGCGAGGCGGGGCCGCTTTTTCGCATCACCGACGAGCCGGCGCTGGGGCAAACGTTGAAGATCGTCCAGCCGGTCGTGCGCTCGGGACGCTTCGTCGGCGCGCTGGTCGGCGTCATCGCGCTCGCCGAGGACAACCTCATCTCGCCCACCTTCCAGGAGAACCTGCCGCGCGACACCGACGCCGCGCTGATCGACGAGGACGCCGACTTCGGCACCCCGGGGCGCGTGATCTACCCGCCCGGGCGCCCGCGCGTGATGGGCGGCTCGAGCTGGGCGGAGGCGATCGCCGGCGCCTCGCACGGGACGAGCGGCACGCTGGTCGGCGACGTCAACGGCCAGAAGGCGCTGTTCGCCTACGCGCCGGTCGGCGGGGGGACGCGCTACGCGGTGGTCTTCTGCTGGCCCTGGCGGACGCTGACCGCCAACATCGAGCAGCAAGGCGCGACGCTGGGCGGGATCTTGCTCCTGGGCATCGTCGTGGCGACCATCGCCGGCGTGCTGCTGTCCCTCTACCTGTCCCGGCCGCTGCAGGCGCTGGCCGACGGCGCCATCCGGATCGCGCGCGGCGAGCGGGTGCCGGCGCTCAACACGCCGCGCCCGGCGGGGACGGAGGAGATCTCCACGCTGCTGGGGGCGTTCGAGCAGATGGAGCAGTCGATCCAGAAGCGCGACCATGAGCTGCGCGAGGCGGCCGCGCTGCTCGAGCAGCGGGTGCATGACCGGACGCAAGAGCTGGTGGCCACGCAGGCGGCGCTGGTCGAGGCCGAGCGGTTCGCCGCGATGGGGAAGACCTCGGCGGCGATCGCGCACGAGCTCAAGAACGCCCTCAACGGCCTGGGGATGGCGGTCGATCTCATCGCCCAGGACCCCGCCAACAGCGCGCGGGTGGCGCGGCTGCGGCCGCAGGTGGTGGGCGAGATCGCGCGCCTGCGCGACGTCGTCGATTCTTTGCTCTCGTTCTCGCGCTCGCCGCGCATCGTTCGGGCGCCCGCCGACCTTTCGGCCGTGGTGGCGCGCGCCGCCGAGGCGGTCAGCGATCTGGTCGTCGATCGGGACGTCAAGCTGACGGTGAACGCGCCGCCCACGCTGCCGGTCCGCTGCGACGCGCACAAGATCCAGGGGGTGATGGTGAACCTGATCAAGAACGCCGTGGAGGCGGGGCGCGCGGTGACCGTCACCGTCGGCGCGCACGACGGCGAGGCGGCGATCGAGGTGAGCGACGACGGCCCCGGGCTGTCGAAGGAGGCGCGGGCCCACCTGTTCGAGCCGTTCTTCACCACCAAACCGAACGGCACCGGTCTGGGGCTGCCGACCTCGCGCCGGTTCGTCGAGGCGCATGGCGGCGCCATCGAGGTCGGTCCGGCGGGGCAGGGGGGCGCGGTGTTCCGCGTCCGGCTGCCGATCGACGGTGAGGCCGAACGGGCGGCGCCGGCGGCGGCCGGCGAGGTGCGAACGTGAAGCCCACGGTGCTGGTGATCGACGACGAGAAGACGTTCCGCATCGTCGCCGAGGAGGCGCTGACGGCGGAGGGGTTCGTGGTGACCACGGCGTCGAACGGGCAGGCGGGGCTGGCCGCCTTCCAGCGGGAGCCGTGCGATCTGGTGATCCTCGACCGACACCTCCCCGACACCGACGGTATCGCGGTGCTGGAGGTGATGACGCGCGAGACGCGCGAGCGCAAGCTCGACACGCTGGTGGTGATCGCCACCGCTTACGCCGACGTGGCCAGCGCGGTGCAGGCGCTCAAGCTCGGCGCCTTCGACTACCTGTCGAAGCCGTTGCAGCTGCCCGAGTTCGTGGTCACGGTGCGCAAGGCGATCGAGGCCCAGCGGCTGCGCGCGCAGGTGCGGCAGCTGGCCGGGCGGGCACAGGCGGCGATGGGGGACTTCATCGCCGGCGCGTCGGCGGCGATGCAGAAGGTGATCGACATGGTCGACAAGGTCGCCGAGGCGCCCGACACCACGGTGCTCATCCAGGGCGAGTCGGGGACCGGCAAAGAGCTGATCGCCGACCTCATCGCGCGGCGAACGATCGGGCGCAAGGACGGCCCGTTCGTGGAGATCAACTGCGCCTCCGTGCCGGAGAGCCTGCTCGAGAGCGAGCTGTTCGGGCACGAGCGCGGCGCCTTCACCGACGCCAAGACGCAGAAGCGCGGCCTGTTCGAGGAGGCCGACGGCGGGACGCTGCTGCTCGACGAGGTCGGCGAGATGCCGGTGGCCACCCAGGCCAAGCTGCTCAAGGTGCTGGAGGAGATGACCTTCCGGCGGCTGGGCGGCACGCGCGATCTGTCGATCAACGTGCGCGTCGTCGCCGCCACCAACAAGGAGCTGGCCGACGAGGTGGAGAAGGGGGCCTTTCGTCTCGACCTCTACCACCGCCTCGACGTCTTCCATATCCGCGTCCCGCCGCTGCGCGAGCGCCCGGAGGACATCCTGCCGCTGGCCACCCACTTCCTGGCCCGCTTCGCCACCCGCATGCGCAAGCCGGCCGCCAGGTTCGCCGCCTCGACCGAGCGCCTGCTGCTCGGCTACGACTACCCCGGCAACGTGCGCGAGCTGCGCAACGTGATCGAGCGGGCGGTCATCCTCTCGACCCGCGAGACGATCGACGACGACTGCATCGTTCTCTCCGGCCCCTCGCGCGCCACCGCGTCGGCGCCGGCCGGGTCGTTCTTCGCCATCGACGTCGACCCCTCGGGCAAGCCCCCGGACCTGGAGGCGCTCGAGCGCGCGTACATCGCACGCTTGCTCGCCTACGCCGGCGGAAACCGCACGGCGGTCGCGCGGCTCCTCGGCGTCTCGTACCCCACCATCGCCAAGAAGATCGCCGACTACGGGCTCGCCTAGCGCCGGCGAGAGCGTGTTGCGGGACCGGCGGCGCCCGGGCTGAAGGTTTTGCGCGCCAGGAACCATTCATGGCCCATGAATCTCGCCAAGGGGATGAAGCTGGCCGTGACCGCGTTCGGCCTCGCGTTGTTCGCCGGCTGCGGCTCGTCGGGCGGCGGTTCGGGCACCGGAGGGTCCACCGGCTCGGGCGGCTCGGCAAGCGGCGCCGGCGGCACGACGGGAACCGGCGGTTCGGCCACCGGCGGCGTGGCGGGTAGCGGCGGCGCGACGGGCAGCGGCGGCACCACCGGGACGGGCGGTGCGACGGGGACCGGCGGCGGCCCCGGGACGGGCGGCGTTGCAGGCGCCACGGGGTTGGGCGGGACCGGCGGCGCGGCGGGCGCTTCTGGCGGCGGCGGCGCGACGGGGGGCGCGAAGGGGGGCCAGGGCGGCGGCGCGGCCGGCAGCTCGGGCGGCGGCAGCGGCGCGATGTCGCTGACCAGCCCCGATCAGCCGGACGGCGCGGCGTTTGGGACGATGTTCACCTGCGCGGCCAACAACGGCGCGTTCGGCTCGGGCATCAACCCCGAGCTCGACTGGACCAACGTCCCCGCCGGTACGATGTCCTTCGCCATCACCTTCATCGATACGAAGCTCGGGGCGAACAACGCGATGGGGCAGCACTGGGCCATCTGGGACATTCCGGCCAGCGTGCGCGAGTTCCCGAAGGGGACCACCATGCTGACCGGCGATCTGGCGGGCGCGATGCAGACCAACAAGTACCTGGCGCCGTGCCCCAGCGGCAACGACACCTACGAGTACACCCTCTACGCCCTCTCGACCGCCACGCTGAACGTCTCCGGTGCCTCGGGCTCCGGCACCACCAACTCCCCCGGCGTCGCCAAGGTGCTCGCCGCGTTGCAGGCGGCGGCGTCGACGACGCTGGCGACCGCGACCTTGCACGGGACCTCCGGTCCCGGCGGCCAGTAGCTCGCGCGGGCTCTCGGGGCTGCTCCCGGGGTCGCCCATATCGAGCCATTCTCGACGCTTGGCGCGGGTAACCGGACCGAAGCGCGTCAGGCTGGTTTCCGCGGAGGGGCCTCATCCATGGGTGGAGGTGCCGGGCCGCTGCCCCGAAAAGTAAAGGTTTTCGGGCCTCGCACCCATATGTCTGTCGAACACCTGAATGTGGGCGAGCGTCACTCGCCTCGCAGGACGGTGTGGCCTTTCTCGAGGCCGAACGTTCGATGTCTCGCTGTGCCGCCGGCAGAAGGGTAGAGGGCAAATGAGGCACTCCATTCGCACGAGTCTCGCGGGATGCTTGCTAGCAGGTCTCGCCGGTTGTGCGGCCAACATAAGCGGCGGCAGCCCGGGCGGTGGCAGCAACTCCGGGTCCGGCGGCAGCGGTTCCGGATCCGGTTCCGGCGGCAGCTCCGGGCTCGGCAGCGACGGCGGCCTCGTCACCGGCAGCGACGGCGGCGGGAGCACCCCCTCCGTCGTCTGTTCGCCCGGAATCCCGACCACGACCCAGTTCCGGCGCATCCTGAACACCCAGTACGACAACACGGTGCGCGACCTGCTCGGCGTTACCTCGGTGACCGCCCCGGAGGGGACCGGGGTGCCGTCCTCGCTGCTCTACGCCGACTTCGACGGCCCCATGGTCTCCGACGCCTGGCGCATCTACCAGGACGTCGGCGCGGCGATCGCAGACCAGGTCATGGCCAGCTCGACGCTGAAGACCAACTTCATCACCTGCGACCCGTCGGCGTCGGGCTGTCTGCAGCAAACCATTCAGACCTTCGGTCGCAAGGCTTTCCGCAGGCCGTTGACCACCGCCGAGGTTTCGAACTTCATGGCCCTCGGGACGGGGACGCCGACGTACACGCCCACGCAGGTGGCCAACACGATCCTTTACGCCTTCCTGGTCGACCCCTCGTTCATCTACATCGAGGAGACCAACACGACGCCGGCGCCGTCGCCCGCGCCCTCGGGAGCGCTCCAGCTCTCGAGCTACGAGGTGGCGGCCAGGCTGTCCTACATGATCTGGGGGACGACGCCGGACGCCACGCTGAGCACGGCGGCCGACAACAACCAGCTTCAGACGCAGGCCCAGATCCTCACCCAGGCCCAGAGGATGGTCGCCGTCGCCAGCAAGACCGCGCCGCAGCTCTCCGCGATGCACGACAAGTGGGTGCAGATGGACAACTCGGGCCAGCACTGGTGGCACATCGATCACGACCCGACCGTGTTCCCGCTCTATGCCGACGCGGACAAGGCGACCTACCAGGCGGAGATGGACAACTTCTTCGCCGCCGTCGCCCAGACGGGGACCTACAGCGATCTCTTCCTCAGCAACGTCGGCTTCGTCACCAGCGACACCGCCCAGATCTACGGGCTCAGCAACGCCTCGAGCTACGGGACCACGCTGACTCAGGTGAAGCTCGACGCGAATCAGCGACCCGGCTTCATGACCCGCATCGGGTTCCTGCAGTCGTACTCGCACTACAGCAACTCGGCGCCGATCCTCCGGGGGGCCTTCATCGCCATCTACATGCTGGGGATCGACGTGCCCCCGCCCCCGCCGGGGGCCGCCATGACCCCGATTCCGCCGGGCAACTACACGACGAACCGCCAGGCGACCCAAGCGCTGGTCACCCAAAGCGGCACCTCGTGCGCCGGGTGCCACTCCGGCGTCATCGATCCGTTCGGCTTCGCGCTGGAGAACTACAACGGGATCGGCCAATGGCAGACGACCGACCAGCTGGGCGGAACGATCGACGCGACCGGCACGGTCGACTTCGGCGACGGCACGACCGAGAGCGTGACCACCCCCCTGCAGCTCATGCAGGGGATCGCGGCCTCGCCGGCCGGCCAGGCGACCTACGCGCAGTACTGGGTCTCCTTCGCCTACGGCCGCGATCCGAACCCGCAGGATCAGTGTGTCGCCGATTCGGTCGCCACCAACATCGGCACGGGCAGCTACCCGATCATCAACATCCTCTCCGACCTCACCCAAACGGACTCGTTCAACGCGCGCGTCCGAGCAACTCCCTGACGTACGACGAGGAGCCCAGAACATGAGCACGAAAATGCATCGAAGAGTGTTCCTCCGGGGCCTGGGTGGCGCCGCGGTTGCTGCTCCGTTTCTCAGCTCCGTCTGGCAGCGCAAGGCGAAGGGCCAGGCGGCCGCCCCGCCCAAGACGTTCATCGCCATGTTCACGCACTACGGCTGCATCACCACCAAGTTCTTCCCCGCCAAGTCGCACGGTGCGCTGGTGGCCTCCGATATCGCCAACAGCATCGCGCCGCTCGCGCCCTACGTGAACAAGCTCCTGATCCCGCGCGGGATCCGGGCCATGAACGAGTGGGAGCAGGGCAACAACAACGGTGCCGGACGCGGACAAGGGAACGATCCGCACTTGAACCCCTGCGGCTCCTACTTCACCTTGCAGCCGGTCACGCCCAACAGCAACAATCCGTTCAGCTTCGATCAGAACACGAAGTTCAACGCCATGCCGGTCGGCAGCTCGCTCGATCAGATCATGGCCCAGCAGCTCAGCGCGAATGGAACGCCGCTGTTCATGCGGGTCGGCAACACGGGCGGCACCAACGGGGAGACGCCTCAGTCGAACATCTCCTACCTGAAGCCGGCCGGAGCCGCCGCGAGCGCGGCCGCGAACATCTATCCGGGCCTGGGCACGGTGGCCCAGGTGTTCAGCGCCCTGACCGGCCTCTTCAGCAGCGGCACGATGACGGCCGCCACCTACGCCTCGACGCGCGGCCAGAGGGTCTCCGACCTGGTGAAGTCCGACCTCGACGCCTTGAAGCGATTCGACATGAGCTCGGACGACATGAACAAGCTCAACGCCTGGGAGGCGCTGATCAACGACGTGGGGACGGTGATCACGGGGAGCCAGTGCTCGTCGGCCGAGGCCACCATGCTGGAGGCGACGCAGGCGAACGTCACCAAGGCGGGCCAGGGCGCGGGCAGCGGCGACGTGCTCTCCAACATGGTCACCAGCGATCTCGACGGGGCGGACATGTACTCCGTGATGGCGGTGCTGGCGGCGTGCTGCAACTACAACCCCGTGGTCTTTCTCAAGTACCCCCCGAACTTCTTCTACAAGGGCCTGGGGATCACCGACGAGTCGCACAACCTCTCGCACCGGCTCGACAGCGCCGACATGACGGGAAACTGCGTGCAGGGCGCCATCATGAAGCTGGAGACGATCGACAAGTACTACGCGACCAAGTTCGCCAAGCTGGTCGGCATGCTGAACGGGATCACCAACGCCGACGGGTCGACGCTGCTCGACAACACCGCCACGGTCTGGTTCAACGAGATGTCGGACGGCGACGCCCACAACCTGAACAACCTCCCCATCATCCAGGCCGGCAGCTGCGGGGGCTACTTCAAGACCGGCTGGACGGTCAACGTCGACACCAAAAACACCGGGTCGGCCACGCTGTCGCAGGGCAACAGCGAGACGCAGTGCACGGACGGCGGGACGGACCAGATGGCCAACGGGCTCAACCAGCAGACCGGGACCGACGAGACTCTCGCCAACGCCCCGATCAACAAGTACTTCTACAACATCATGAACGCCATGGGGGTGAAGGCCGACTCGACCGGATACCCGGCGAAGGGCGGCACCAATCCGGTGTCGAAATTCGGCTACTCCGACCTGACGACGGACTTTGCCGGCGGGTTGGGCGCAGTCGCCGGGGCGACCATTCACAGCCAGGGCGAGTTCACGGCTCTGAAGGCCGGCTCGTAAACGCGGGCGGGCGACCCCGGACCTGCCGGGCTGCCGCCTTTGCGGCGGGCCGGCCGCCCGCAGGTCAGCGCTGGGAGCTCGATCCTTTGGCCTTGGCCGCGGGCGGCGCGGCGCCGGAGGCCGCGAGCGCTTCCTTCCGCTGGTCGGCCACGCGCTCGAACGCCATCACTTCGTGGAGCAGCTTGAGGTAGAGCGCGCCGATCTGCCGGCAGTCGTTGGACGCCTTGTCGATGTCGCTCGAGACCTGCTGCAGCTCGTCGCGCTTTCCGGAGCGCAACGCCGATGCGAGGCGATCGGAGAGCATGGCCACCTTGGCGCTTATGACGCCTCGAACCTCGTCGACCGCGTAGAAGTGGGCGCGCAGCTGAGGGAAGCCCGTCAAGCTCGACGGAACGCCCTCCACGTCCTGGCGCAGGTTGGAGAAGCTCTGTTGGAGATCGCTGAACTGCTTCTTGAGCGCCGCCAAGGACTGCTTGACCACCTCGGGGTTCGGCGCCGCCTGGCCCCCCTGGTCGGCCGCGCCCCGGTGGCATCCCACCAAGGAGCCCCCACCCGCGACCAGGCCCAGCACGAACGCAGCGACGAGACGGAGACCAGATCCATCGAGTGGACGCATGGTTACAGGATGGCGGGTGGGGAAAGAGAGCTTCAAGTGTTCACCGCCAAACGTCAGAACGAGGCCGCGGGGAAGGCCGCGTAAGCCACCCCGGGCGTGTTCAGAGAGGTCGTCTGGAAGGCCCAGCTGCCACCCGCCGGAACCTCGTTGGCGTCGCTCGCGTTGGCGATGCCGAGCGGACGTCCGGCGCAGTTGAGCGGAAAGATCGCGACCGAGGGGGCGCTCACCATCGTGTTCAGATCGTTGACGACCGTCCCCGCGTACGACGTCCCTCCGACGGTGTTGACGGCATTCACCGCGCCGACTCTCAGCGCGTCGACGGGGACCGCGTCCAGGGCGAAGTACGAGTAGTAGTAGACGACCTCGGCCACGTCGCCGACCGCGATGTCAGACATGGTGGAGATGTTGGTCATCGTCACCTCGCCAGGGCCGACACAAGCGGCGATGGTGGTCGCTCCGGCATCGGTGAGCGTATAGAGATAGAAGTCCCTGGTGTAAAGCCCGTTGATCCACTCGCCGAGGGGCTGGCCGGCCGTGTCGAAGAGCTGAACCTTGAGGGCGGCGTCGCAGGCCGGGACGGCTCCGTCGTTCTTCAGCGCGGCGTAGAGGTCGAGGCCGTCCGGTCCCTCGCGGAGCGTGAGCGCGTAGAGGTCGAGCACCCCGGCGCCGCCCGGTTCCAGGCTGATCTCGAGGTTTGCAGGAACGATCAACGCGTCGTCGTCGTTCGGCCCGCACGTGGTTCCATCGGCGTCGCTCCCGGCGTCGACAGTGCCGAGGCCACCGGCGGCGCCGCCACCACCACCACCACCAGCGACCCCGCCGGTGCCCGGCGTACCGGAGAGCCCGCCAGTGCCGGCCGCATCACCCTCCCGCGCGCCGCTCGTCGACGAGCAGGACGCGGCGAAGAGCGCCGCGGCCGCGAGGACGATGAGAGTCTTCGTCAGCATGCATCTGACCCCTTCCGGAAGATGCAGAGCTGACTCTAGTGAAGAACGCTACGCTTGAACAGGTGTCAATCGGCACCTCTCCGGCGCCGCTACCCGCCGCCGTTGCCGCCCGCGATCATGTAGCTGGTCAGCTCCTCGAGGTGGCCGGTGGTGTTCGACTCGCGGATCTTGCCGACGCCGGGGACGAACCACTGGCTCTTGGCCGTGCCGTCGGCGGTGTTGGTCCGCGTGATCTTGAGGGCGCTGAAGGTGCCGGCGGGGACGGTGACCGTCTCGTTCGCCGCGTCGGTGGTCCAGTTCTCGGTGATGGTGGTGGTGGCGGCCGGCTTTTTCGCCGAGGTGTGGGCGTCCATGTAGCTCACGGTCCAGGCGGCGCCCGCCGTCAGGTGATCGGGCGACTCGTCGACGCGCAGGTCGTACGGGGTGTACCAGTCCTCGGAGGAGAGGTTGCCGTTCGAGTCGAGCTCCTGGTCGTGGTGGCGGCGGACGTCGGTGTCGGTCATCTCGTACCAGGTCAGCTGCGTGCTGGTCTTGATCGTCTCGCTGACCTTGTAGCCCATGGTCCCGGCCGCCATGCCGCCGATGTCCTCGTAGGCGAGCACGGAGCTGTTCTTCACGTAGGCCACGCCCGTGTCGGTGACGTTGTAGACCCAGGTGCTCCCCACCGACAGCGGCTGGTAGCGACCGCTGGTCATGATCGGCACGGCGCCGTCGGTGGCCAGGTTGCCCGTGTCGCCCGGGCCCGTCGCGCCGCCGCCGCCGCAGCCGGCCCCCACCATCGCCGCCAGCGCGGCCACAGGAACGATCGTCGTTAAGAAACGCATGTGTCTGCTCCTCCTTCGACTGTCAGCGGCCCGCTAGCTCGCGGCGAGCCCCATCTTCCCCTCGTCGACCGAAACGGAATGCACGCCCGGAATCTGGGAATCGCTCAAGAGCCGCATGACGGCGGCGGCGTCCATCGTCTCGCCGAGCACGGTCTCCATCACCAGCCGCCCGGGGCCGCCGGGGTTGCTGCCCGGCAGCTCGAGCGCGCGCGCCCCGGGGAACGAGGGCCGGATCCGCTCCCAGGCGCCGTGCGGATCGTCGACGTGGACCGCGACGCGCACCAGGCGCAGGCGGGCGCGGCGGCCGGCGTCGAACACCGCCAGCACCGTCCCGGCGAACGCGGCGGCGATGAGCGCCATGGGCACGGCGCCGAGACCGCAGGCCATCCCGATGCCGATCATCACGAACATGACCGCGGCGTCGCGCGTGTCCTTGATCCCCGAGCGAAACCGGATGAAGCCGCCCAACCCCACCAGGCCGAAGGCGCGCGCCGTGCTGTGGCCGATGACCACCACCATGAGCGCGCCGGCGACGGCGATCAGCGTCTGCGCCTGAGCCACCTCGCGCGCGGGCGGCAGCGCGTTGGTCAGCAGGCGCCGCCAGGGGCGAAAGCCCAGGAAGCCTCCCAGCAGCGCGGCGATCACCAGCCGGACCAGCACCACCTCGAAGCGGGTGGTCCCCAGCGTGTCGAGGCCCAGCGTGTCGTTGAGGTCGAACCCGGGCATGTCAGGCCGCCATCACCGATCGCATCAAGTTGGCGCCGGTGGCGATGATGGCCGCCTGCTTGAGCAGCGAGATCTGATCGGAGAACCCCGCCAGCGCCCGCTCGAGCAGCGCCTGCCCGCGCGACCCGCTCACCAGGACGCCCAGGCTCTTGATCACGCTCGGCGGCCAGATCTCCAGGCAGTCCTCGCGGATCGCCCAGGCGGTCGGGTGGTCGAGGCCGATCATCGAGCTCAGCGCCTCGCGGCAGCGGAGCGCCGTGCTCGCCCGCAGCCCCCAGGCGCGCGCGTCGTCCATCCCGGCGATCGTGCCCAGGACCGCCTTGGGGGCGCGGCCGACGGCGCGCTCGCGCCAGAGCCAGGCCTTCTCGCTGGTCATCCCCTCGAGCGAGGCGAGGGCGGAGACCGGCGCCGCGTCGCGCGCCGCCTTGCGCATCTTCCAGGCCTCGGGGCTCTCGAGGCCGGCGACGGACCGGGCCAGCGCGCGCGCGCGGGCGTAGGTGGCGGTCGCGCGGGCGAGGCCGCCGCGCACCTCGACCCAGCGCTCGCGCAACGCCCAGGCGCGGGGGACGTCGAGCAGGGCCAGCGATTCGAGCACCGCCTCGGGGACGCGCGAGAAGAGCTCGGCGCGCAGCGCCCAGGCTGTCTCGTCGTCGAGCCCGTCCAGGCTGGCGGCCACCTCGGCGGGCGCCACGTCGGCCAGGAGCTCGCGCATCGACCAGGCCTCGTTCGACTCCGCCGCCGCCTCGGAGAGGCCGGCGGCCACCTCGGCGGGCGCGATCTCCAGGAGCTGGCGGCGCAGCTGCCAGGAGACGGCGTCGGCCAGGCCGCGCAGGCCGCGGGCGACGACGCGCGGGGCGACGGTGGCCAGGGCCTGGCGCCGCTCGTCGATCCCGTGCCCGGCGGTGCCGGCCAGCACGTAGGCGGCCAGCGTCGGCTCGCGCACCGCGCGCCGATCGACCCAGGAGAGAAAAGCCGCCAGCGCCGAGCGCACGTCGTCGACCGGCGGCGGCCGGACCGGCGACGCGACGGCCGCCAGGCGCGCGCGGGCCGCTTCCATCGCCCCCGCCCGCTCGCCGCGCGCCTCTGCGACGGCGTCGATCAGGATCTGGACGACGCGCCCGAGCTCGGCGTCGGTGTTGTCCACGACGATCCAGCGATCGGGATCGCGCTCGGCCAGCGCGCGGTAGGCGGCGCGCAGCCGCAGCTGCAGGCCGCTGCCCGTCAGCCCCTTGCGCGACGTCGCCCGCCGGTCGGGGCAGAGGATCTTGGCCACCTTGCGCCGGCCGCGCGCCACCGAGGGATCGACGTCGATCAGGATCCCCAGGTCGGGCCACAGGCCGTTGGCGGCGGCGTTCACCAGAGGAGCGGTCTCCTCGGGCGGCAGATCCCGCCCCTCGGCCAGCACCGCCGCGGTGTAGAAATAGCGGTCGGCGATCACCACGTCGGCGCGGGCCAGGGCGGGGCGGAGGACCTCGTCGCTGAGCTGCACCTCGCGCGCGAGGTAGAGCATCAGCTCGGCCCGCGGCGTGAGCGCCATGTTGCAAGCGTCGCGGCAGAAGTCACGGATCCCCTGGGTGACCTTGGAGGCGAAGGCCCCCTCTTCACGGAGGTGCTCGACCGCGAGACCGCGCTCGCGCAGCGCCTTGGCCACCCGGTTCGAGATCGTCGTCTTGCCGCTGCCGTCGATCCCTTCGAAGACGACGAACATCGCCGTTCACCCTCAGGCCGCGACGAACGAGCCGAGGGCGAAGACCGGAGGCTCGGCTTCGCCCGACTGGGTTGATTGGGTTGATTCGGATTCCGCGGATTCTCCGCCGGCCTCGGCCTCGGCCTCGCCGTCGCCGTGTCCGAGCGCGGTCATCCCCATCTGGAACTTGGAGAACGAGCGCGCGGGCTGCAGCGACTCCAGCGCCGCGCACAGCCAGAGGGGCATCTCGCCGCTGTGCTTGACCTCCAGGACCCGCGCCGGGAAGGCCGCCACCACCTCGCGGGCGCGCGGGGCGGCCAGCGCACCCGGTTCCCCGATCGCCAGCGGCCGGCAGAAGGTGAGGTTCTCGTCGACCGTGATGCGGACCCGCCGCCCGTCGGCCGTGAGGCAGAGGCGCCGGTACCAGGTCGCCAGGCGCGAGCTCATCGTGGGGAGCGCCAGCTCGCGCGCGATCACGTCCAGCGCGGCGGCGGCCGGCGCGACGCTGCGCGCGGCGTCGCCCCCGCGCTCGACGAGCAGCTGGGCGATCTCCGACGGCGTGGCGGCGAGGCGGACCTTTCGGCGCGTGGAGCCTTCGTGCTCCTTGAGCTCGATGAACGCCACCCCCGAGAGAACGGGCGCCTCGCGCGGGGTCGCGGCGACGGCGTACTCACGCACCCGCAGGCGGCGGGCCGGCGACCCTTCGCCCGAACGAAAGTAGGCGAGGTCGTTGGTGTCGAAGTAGGTCGTCCGCGTGTAGGAGACAGGACGCGCGGGGTCGTAGATCTCCACGGCCGCGCGCGCGCCGATGTCCGCCAGAAACCGGCGCATCTCCGCCCGGGAGAGCAGGAACCGCTGCTCATGATCGAAAGGATCGTCACTCGGCGTGTTCGTTTCGACGGCACCACCCATGTCCGTTCCACCTCCGCTTGAGATTCCTGCCGGACGAAAGCCGCAGTCGCACGAGCGTGGGGATGTGCAAGGCAAGTGCCGTCTGCGGCGCCGCGCGTGGCGGGTACTTGGCGCTCGGGCGCCGCCCAGCCGTTACCGCCGCGTAATCTGCTCAACCAGGCGGAGTTACCGTTCGTCGATGGCTCTGTCGGCCGGCACCGCGAAGGCGCCGCGCGCCGCCAGACGAGCGCCGAGGCCCGAGGCGCGCGCGAGCGGCCGGGCCACGGCTTTCTCGACCAGCTCCCGCCGTCCGACGATCACGATCGACCGCCGCGCGCGCGTCACCGCGGTGTAGATGAGCTCGCGCGAGAGCAGCGGGACGTCGAGCTCGGGGAGCACCAGCGCGGCGTCGTCGAGCTCGCTCCCCTGCGCCTTGTGGACCGTGGTGGCGTAGGAGATCTCGAGGGTGCCCCGCAGGGCGGCGGCGGGATAGAGCGCCAGCCCGCCATCGCGCGGAAACGCGACCATCGCCCTCGGCCCGCGCCCGCTGCCGGCGACGTGCAGGACGACCCCCTGGTCGCCGTTCATCAGGCCCCGGTCGTAGTCGTTCTCGACCATCATCACCGGCGTCCCGGGCGCGAGATCGCGGCTGCCCGCGACCCCCAGCGCCTCGGCGGTCCGGCGGGCGAGGAGCTGGTTCAGCCGGTCGGCGCCGGCGCGTCCGACGCGGGTGACGGTCAGCAGGCGGGCGCGGCCGTGGCGGTTCAGCAGCGCCTGGGCCAGCGCCGCGCCGGCGGAATCGAGCGCACCGTCGACGAGGCGGGCGATCGCCCGCACGTCGTGGCCGGAGAGCGGGCCGAGGAAAAGCGCCTGCCAGCGGTCGAGGAAGCCGTCGAGCAGCCGTCGCCCGGCCGGGTCGCGCGCGTCGGGCTCGAGCCAGGCGAAGCCGGGACCCTCGAGCGCTTCCAGCCCGGCGACGCCGGTGGCCGGCTGCGTCGGGGCCGGCGCCCGGCCCGCGGCGATCGCGCGTGCGGCGGTCAGGATCGCCGCGCCGGCGGGGTCGTCGGGGCTCATGCGGTGGCTCTCGGGGAGGGTGAGGGCGAGCGGCGCGAGATCGCGGAACACGCTCCCGGCCTGGATGGCGGGGAGCTGATCGGCGTCGCCGATCAGCACGAGTCGCGCGTCGGGGCGCAGGGCGCGGGCGAGCTGCTCGACGAGGGCCAGGTCGAGCATCGACGCCTCGTCGACGATCACCCCCACGTGCGGCAGCCGGTTGTTCTCGTGGTGGCGAAAAGCGCCGCCACGCAGCGATCTCCGGGCCGAGAACCCGAGCAGCCGGTGCAACGTCCCGGCCGCCGGCGTCTCGGGCCCGCCGCCGAGCGCCTCGGCGATCCGATGGGCCGCCTTGCCGGTCGGGGCGGCGATGGCGATCGCCTCCGTCGGGATGCCGAGAGCGCGCCAGGCGCGGACGACGCCGCCGATGAGCGCCGTCTTGCCGCTGCCCGGTCCGCCCGTCACCAGGGTCAGCGGCCGCCGGATCGCCGCCGCGATCGCCGCGGTCTGGGCGGCGGTCCAGCGGCGGCCGGCGTCGGCCGCGGCCGCCAGCGCCGCCGCCGGATCGCCGAGCGGCGGCAGGGCGGCGTCGAGCCGGGCGGCGAGCGCGTCGCACAGGCGCAGCTCGAGACGGAGATCGCGCTCTTGATAGAGCCAGTCGCCGTCGACGATGAACGGCCGGTGGTCGCCCGGGCGCCCGACGAGCGGGGCCAGCGCGGGGTGCCTCCCGAGCCGCGGGGCCAGCGCGGCCGCGGCCGCCAGATCCTCGGCGTGCGCGCCCAGCCGCCCGAGCCGCGCCTCGAGCCCGCCGTCGAGACCGAGGCGCGTGGCCCCCTCGGCTCGGGCTTCACAAGAGGCGAGCACCAGGAGCGCGAAGGCGCGGCGCTCGGGTGCCTCCAGCGCCTCCGGCCACCGCGCGGCCTCCAGCGCCAACTGGAACGCGCCCGGGTCGACGTCCCCCTCGGTCAACCCCGCGGCCCACTCGGGCGGCCAGCGCTTCTCCGCCGCCGGCCTCACGCCGCCCCCTCCTTTGTCCCGTCATCGTCTGTTTCGTCGTGCACGAGCCGCTCGGCGATCTCCGCTTCCCAGGCGCGGATGTCGTCGAACGTCGGTCGCCGGCTCCGGACCGCGCCCGGCGCCGGGAGACCGCGCACGAAAATGTACAGCGTGCCGCCGAAGCGCGCCTGGTAGTCGGCGGCGTCGGCGATCCCCAGCATGCGCACCAGCGCCAGCGCGTAGAGCTGCTCCTGCAGCGCGTAGTTCTTGGCCACGTGCGCCTCGACGCTGGCCGGGTCCCAGCTCGGGAGCCGGTCGGTCTTCCAGTCGCCGAAGTAGGCGCGCCCCTGGTGCTCGAACAGGAGGTCGACGAACCCCTTGACGTACCCGCGTTCGGCGCCTCCGGCTGCGTCCGGGAACGGGAAGAGGAACTCCACCTCTCGCGCCTCGCGTTTCGCCTGCGCGAGCCCGGCGAGCTCGCCGCCCACCACGGGGAGCCGCGCGGTGAGCGCGGCGTGCGCCATCCGCGCCGCCGCGGCGAGCTGGTGCGGATCGCGCCCGTGCCGCCGGAGCGTCGCCTCGAGCAGCTCCCGCACGTCGGCGCGCGCCCGCCAGGCCTCGACCCCGGCGCTCTCGCGCAGCGTCTCGAGCGGCACCCGCTCGAGCAGGTCGTGCACGAAGATCCCGGCCCGCGCGCCGCCGGGCAGCTCGTCGTCGGCGAGCGGCGGCGCGTCGATCGTCTCGTCGTGAATCTCCGTCGGCGGGCGATACCCCCCCTCGGCGTGCTTGATCCGGCTGTAGGAGGTGAGCGTCGGGCCGCGTCGCTCCTCGCGCAGACGGGCGAAATCCAGGGCGGGCGGGGCGGCGGTCTCGGCCTCGGGTCGCCAGCTCCAGTAGCGCATCGTCACCCGCGGCCGGGTCCCCTCGCTCGTGGCGCGGGGATCGATGGGCACGTCGCGCGTCTCGAAGTGCCGGTGCTGCGTCTCGTCGGCGCGGAGCGCGCGCAGCCGCCGGTTGACGTGCGCATAGCCGCCGGTCAGCTTCCAGAGCTCCGCCTCCTGGCCCTTGCCGCCGTCCCAGGGGGGATTCTCCTCGGGATCGGGCGAAAACGGCAGGTAGAGCCGGCGGCGGGCGCGGGTGAGCGCGACGTAGAACAGCCGCTGGTCCTCGCTGGCGCGTTCGTCGGCCACCATCTTGATGGTGCGTTCGAGCCGCGGGCGTCCCGCGACCGCCACCCGCACGCCCCCCTCGGTGTACTGGCGCACCCCCCTGTTCGGCGACGGGCTGTAGCCGCCGTAGAGAAAGACCACCTCCGCCTCGAGCCCCTTGGATTTGTGCATGGTCATCACCTGCACGGCGTCGCGGTCACCCTCCAGGCGCTGCACGTTCCCCTCTTCGGGCGCCGGGACCAGCAGCCCGTCACACAGCGCCGAGAGGCGGCGGGTCACGTCGGAGAGGGGGCGGGCGGTGCGCGCGTCCTCGGTCGCCAGCACCTCGAAGAGGTGGCGGATGTTGACCAGCCGGCGGGTGCTCTCGCCGAGGAACAGCTCTCGCCGCACGACGCCGCTCTCCTCGAGGATGCGCGCGCAGAGGCGCCCGAGCGGCTCGCGCGCCGCCGCCGCGTGCCAGTCGAAGAGCCGCGCGTAGAGCGGGTGATCGCCCTCGGCGCCGACGGCGGCGGGGAGATCGTCGAGCGTGAGCCCGAAGAAGGCGGTCAGCCAGGCCCGCAGTCGTTTACCGGGATCGCGCGGATCGGCGACGGCGCGCAAGAGATCGCGCACCTGCCGCGCCTCGGGCGACGCATAGAGTCCCTCCTGGTTGTAGAGCACTGCCGGGACGCCCCGGGCGGCGAGCGCGGTGGCGGCCGCGGCGGCCTCGCGCCAGGTGCGGGTCAGCACGAAGATCTCGCCCGGCTTGGTCGGGCTCGGGCCGCCCAGCAGCGCGGCCACCTCGGCGGCCACCGCGCGCGCCAGGCCGTCGCGGACGGCGCGCATCGGGAGGCGGGCGAGCTCCTGGTCGGCGGTCACGCGGAGCAGCGTGATGGGCGCCAGCGGCTCGGGCCCGGCGGGCTCGCTCGGGCCGTAGACGACGGGCGGGTCGTACCTCACCTCCCCGGTGAAGAAGGGGGCAAGGGCGGTCTGATCGAGGATCGCGTTGTAGGCGTCGATCACCGGTCGGGTGGAGCGGAAGTTACGCCGCAGGTGGTGCCGATCGGCGGGGGCGGTGACGCTGTCGCGGGCCGCGGCGTAGGTGGCGACGTCGGCGCCCCGGAACCCGTAGATCGACTGCTTGGGATCGCCGACCAGGTAGAGCGGGCGTCCGGCGCCCTCCGCGAAGATCGTCCGGAAGATCTCCCATTGGGTCGGATCGGTGTCCTGGAACTCGTCGACGACGGCCAGCTTGAAGCGGCGTCGCAAGGTGGCGATGAGCTCGGCGCCGCGCGGACCGCCGAGCGCCGCGCGGACCAGCTCCAGCATGTCGTCGAAGTCGTAGAGGCCCGCGACGCGCTTGCGGGCCTCGAGCCGGGCGGCGATCGGCGGACCGAACCGCTGGGCCACCACGGTCTCGAGCGGCAAGGCCGCCTCCGCCAGCTCGGTCAGCGCGGGCAGGACCGGCGCCGCCGCGGTCGCGGTGCGCAGCTTCTCTTCGAGGTAGCTGAAGAGCTTGGCCTTGGTCATCTGGTCGACGGCGGCCAGGAACCGGGGGGCCTGTCCGTGCTCGACGAAGGCCTGCGCGGCCGTCTGCAAGGTTCGCAGCTCGGCGCGGGCCTTCTCCATCGTCTTCCAGTGAAGCCCGGCGCAGGCGGCGTCCAGGAGTCCGGACGGCAACTGCGCGAACGCTCGCGCCGCCGCCACCAGGCGGGCCGGCTCGAACGTCGAGGCCCAGCGCGCGCGCAGCTGTCGCGCCTTGTAGAGCAGCTCCTCCAGCGAGGCGACCGAGCCGCCGGCGGCCAGATAGGCCTCGAGGTACGGGGCCTCCGCGGGGTCGACCGCCAGCGTCTGGCGCAGCCCCTCGGCGAACGCGGCGGCGAAGGCCGTCCGGCTCTCGACACTCTGCTGAATCAGAAGGCGGCTCCCCGCGAACGCCTGCTCGGTCAGCACCCGCTGGCAGAACGCGTGGATGGTGGAGATCGACGCGGCGTCGAGCGCCCGGCCGGCCGCGGCGAGCCGCTCCCGGGCCGCGCCGTCGATGGTCCAGGCGTGGCCGTTCGGGCTCGCCGCCGGCACCTGCGCGGTCCGCACCTTGAGGATGAGCGCGCCGATGCGACGTCGCAGCTCGGCGGCCGCCCGCTCGGTGAAGGTGACGACCAGCATCTCGTCGAGCCGCGCGTCGCCGCGGACCAGGCGGTCGACGACCAGGTGCTCGATGAGGAAGGTCTTGCCGGTGCCGGCCGAGGCCTCGATGGCGGCCCCACGGTCGCGCGGGATGCGCCCGAGCTCGTCGGGAAGCGGGTAGAGCACCGTCGAATCGCTCATCGCTTCTTCCTTTTCCCGGAAGCCTCGGAGGCGATCGCCGTCAGGTAGGGCCGAAAGCGCCGCTCGACGAGCTCCGCCGCTTCGCTCTCCGGCGGGACCGGGTATTCGCGCGCATCGGGGATGGGCCCGCGGTCCGAGACGAATCGCGTCCAGTTGTCGTCGCGGAGGAGGAGCACGGCGTCGCGGATGCCGATCGCCTCGCCTTTGTCGGCGCGCCGCTTCCAGGTGAAGACCCCCTCGCAAGGGAGAAAATAGCCGTGCACGCCGCGGAGGAGATCGCCGGCCAGCGCCGCCAGGTAGGCCCGCGCGGTGTCGGCGTCGACCTCTCCGAACAGGCGCTCGTCGACCCGGGGCTCCCCCTGGTCGTTGGGGCGAACGACCAGGGCGCGCGTCGGCCGCCCGTCTCCCCTGGCGGCCAGCGCCAGGTGCGTGAAGAACGGGCCGAGGAGGTCCCTCTCGACGTAGTCACGGGTCGTCGAGCCGATGAAGGTCAGGATGAGGCGGGACTCGTCGGCGCCGCGGGCGCAAAGATCGGTGCGGCCGCCGAGCGCGACGGTCGTCCCGTCCGCCAGGGAAAGGGTGAGCGGCGGGACAATCGTGGCCTCGCGGCGGTGCTCGGGCGCCGACCCCAGCCAGAGCCGCTCGGGCGCGACCGGCAGCCGGCCCGCCTTCTCTCGGACGCCGGCGCGCCAGCAGCGGAGCAAAGTCAGGTGGCGCTCGCGCAGGGCGCGCCCGAACAGCCCGTCGGGGAGCGCCCCCTCGAGGCGTTTGAGCTCGGCGGCGCGGTCGTAGGCGGCGGCGAGCGCCTCGTCGGCGCTCTCGGGCGGACCGGCCAGAAGGTCGGCCACGACGTCGCGCAGGAAGGGGACGGTCCGCAGGCGGGCCTCGTCGAGCGACTCGTGCTCGCGGAGGGCCGCCTCGGCCTCGCCGGACGCATCGTCGTCCTCGTCGCCGAGCGGCAACAGCGCGCGGGCCGAAGCCTGCAGCGGGCACTCCAGGAACCGGCGCAGATCGAAGAGGGTGAGGCCGCGGCGCGGGCGCAGGCCGGCCGGGGCCACCGGCGGGCCGATCCAGTCCAGCTCCGACGCGACGGTCTTCCACAGGTCGGCGCCCAGCGCGCCGCGCAGCTCGCCGAGCGAGGGGAGCTGGCGGACGCCGCCCCCCGCGCGCCGCAGCGAGGCGCCCAGCGCCGCGGCCCGGCGCTCGCGCGCGGCCGCCGGAATGACGGCGCAGGCGGCGGGGTCCTCGTGCCGCGCCAGCGGCGGGCGGGCGCGGACGATCGCCGAGGCGGCCGCGGGGTTGTCGCTGCGGTTCGGCTCGAGGAGCTCGAGCAGGACCGCCACGATCGACGACGGCTGGCGCTCCTCGCCGGTGACGGGATCGCGGGCTACGTACGACAGCGTGAGCCGCTCGCGCGCGGCCAGGAGGGTCTCCAGAAACAGGTGCTGGTCCTGCTCGCGCGGCGTGACGTCTCCGCGCTGGCGCGCGCCGGCGCGGAGATCGAGCGCCCGGATCGCGTCGGGCGCGGGAAACACGCGCTCGTCGAGGCCCGCGACGAAGATGTGGCGGAAGGGCAGGGCGCGCATGGGGACGAACGAGGCGATCGTGACCCCCTCGGGCGAGCGGTGGCGGCGGGGCGCCTCCGCGAGGCGCGCCTTCACCAGCTCGGCGGCCACCCGGAAGCTCACCGGCAGCGCCGCCGGCACCAGCGCGGCGACGCGCTCGATCGCCGCCAGCGCGTCGCCCAGCACCGCCTCCTCGTCGCCGGGCTCGGGGCGGATCGTCTCGGCGATCGTGCGTCGCAGGAGCGCGGCGTGGACGGCAAACGGCACCGGGCCGCCGCGGGCGGCGCGGGCAAAAGCGATCAACTCGCGCGCGATGATGCCGAGCGCGCGCGCCGCCGGTTCCAGCGCGGCAGGCAGGTCGAACGGCAGCACCGTCTCGCCGTCGAGCTCGAACGGGCGCTCCTCGCCGCCGCGCGGGCCGGTGAGAAAGGCGCCCAGCGCCAGCCGCCGCAGCCCCTGCTCCCAGCTGGTGCGATCGCGCGCCAGATAACTTTCGGGCTGGTCGTCGCGGTCGGCGCCGCGCACGATCTCCAGCGCCTCGCACAGCGCCAGCCAGTCCTCGGGATCGACCTCCGGAAACCGGCGCGCCACCGTGGGGTGCATGGCCACGCGCAGCAGGTCCGGCCGGCCCAGCGCGCCCAGCGGCAGCTCGAGCAGCAGCTGCACGGCGTCGGTGATCCGCCGCTCGGTCGGGCGCGGCAGGTCGACGATGGTGTGCGGGAGGCGCGCGGCCTCCTCGAACACCGCATGCGCCAGCGGCAGGTAGAGGGGCGCGCTCGCCTGCGGGACGATCACCGCGACGTCGGCCAGGGTCAGCGTCGCGTCGGCGCCCAGGCGGGACCAGATCTCGGCGGCGATCGTCTCCAGCTCCCGCCGCGGATCCGGCGCCGGCACGATCGCCAGCGTGTCGTCGCCGGCGCGCGGGCGCCCGGCCGTCGGCCGCCGCTCGAGCACCGCCTTCTGCAGCGCCGCCAGCCGGGTCGGGCGCGTCCCCGGGGCTGGCTCGACGAAGCGCGCGTCGGCGCCGCCGGCCAACCCAACCAGCAGCTGGACGTTCTCGCGTCCCGGCCGGGCCCAGGCGCCGAGGGGCGCCGCCTCGGCGGAATCGTCCGAGCGGTCGCCCGCCGCCGCGTCACGGTCGGGGCTGAGCGCGTAGACGTGGAGCGCCGTGGCCCGCCCGAGCGCCTGGAAGATCGCGCCGTAGAGCCGCGCCACGTACGAGATCCCGAACAGGTGGACGGCGGGCGGCGGGCGGAGCCGCTCGGCGGGCGTCTGGGCGAAGAAATCGGGCAGCGTGAGGACGCCCCGGGCGGTGAACGTGCCGCGCGGCCCGTGCAGCGCCAGCCAGAGGGCGCGCTGCCACCGTTGCAGCCTCTCGTCGGCGTCGGGGGCGAGCGCTCCCGCGCGCCAGGCCGCCAGCATCTCGGGACGCGAGAAGGCGTATTCGTCGAACAGGGCAGCCAGCTCGGCGGCCAGCTGGACGCGCTTCTTGTCGACGGCGTCAGCGTCGGGTGTGGCGCCGTCCGACAGGTAGTCGCGAACCGGCCCCAGCTCCGGATCGCTCAACCATCCTGGATCGTGGAACAACGCAAGGAGCTCCCCTTCGAGGAGGTCGCGGTCGGCGATCTGCGTCTCGGGGGCGCTCTTGGCTGCCACCTCGCGCAGAAACCCGCGCAAGAAGCGGGTTTCGACGTTGGCGGCAATCCCCAGCCGCCGGGCCAGCGCCTGTTTGACGTACCCCTCCACGAGTGGATTCGGGATCACCAGGTGAATCGGGTCGAACAGGCTGCTCCGCTCGACACCGACGGTGTCGGCCAGCGCACCGACGAGAGCCTCGAGGCGGTTCGAGCAGCAAAACCGGATCACGTCAGGCTGTTCTAGTACAATTCCTAGGTGTCCCCCTTCTCGATCTTGCTCGTCGAAGACGACTTCGACGTCCGGGAGGCGTTGGTGGAAACGCTGCGCGACCGCGGCTACGAGGTCGAGTCGGCCGGCGACGGCGAGCAGGCCCTGCAGATGCTGCGCGCCGGCGCCCGCCCCGGGCTCATCCTGCTCGACCTGATGATGCCCCGGATGAGCGGCTCGGAGTTTCGCCTGGTCCAGCAGGTGGACCCGGACCTGTCACATCTGCCGGTCGTCCTCTTGAGCGCCGACGGTCGGATGGAGGAGAAGGCGGTCTCGCTCAAGGTGCAGGGGGCCATCCGCAAGCCGATCGACCTCGACGAGCTGTTCGCCGTGATCGAGCGCGTCCGCAGCGGCAGCGGCAACGCCGCGGCTCAGCCGTAGCGGGGTCCGCCCTTCAGTAGAAGATCTTCATGAACTTGCGCAGCAGGCGCATCGTCCGCGCGCGATAGGGGAAGGCCAGCTGGCGGCCGAGAAAAGGGGAGAGCCAGCCGAGCAGGGGGTGGTCCTCGACGATCGTCTCCAGGCGGCAGAACTGCCGCAGGCCCTCGGCGCCGTGGCGGAAGCCGGAGCCGCTCGCCTTGATTCCGCCCAGCGGCGACTCGACGCAGAAGTAGTTGAAGAGGGCGTCGTTCACGCAGAGGCTGCCGGTCTGCACCCGCCGGGCGAGCGCGCGGGCCTTGCCGACGTCGCGCGACCAGACGCTCCCGGAGAGCCCCAGCGGCGAGTCGTTGGCCACGCGCAACGCCTCCTCGGCGTCGGCGACGCGCATGACCGGCAGCAGCGGGCCGAAGGTCTCCTCGCGCATCACCGCCATCTGCGGGGTCGCCTCCGCGATGAGGGTCGGCGGGAAGAACTGCCCGCCGCCGAGGTCGGTCCGGCGCGCGCCGCCGGTCAGCACGCGCGCGCCGCGCGCGACGGCGTCGGCCACCTGCCGCTCGGCGCGCTCGAGCTGCGGCGCGAAGGTGATGGCCCCCACGTCGACGGTCACCTCGCCGGCCGCGTCGGGCACCCCCTGGCGCAGGCGGCCGATCTCCTCGCTGCAGAGGGCCAGGAACTCGTCGGCGGCCGCGGCCTCGACCAGCACGCGCTCGGTGCGGATGCAGACCTGGCCGCTGCCCGCGAACCCGCTCCAGACGGCGGCGCGGGCGGCGCGGGGCAGGTCGGCGTCGGCCAGCACGATCATCGCCGACTTGCCGCCCAGCTCCAGCACCGCGGGGACGAAGCGCCCGGCGGCCGTCGCCGCCACCTGCCGGCCGACCCCCTGGCTGCCGGTGAAGAAGATCATGTCGGCCGCCGCCACCAGCGCCGCCCCGGCGTCGCCCCGACCGGCGACGACCTGGAAGACCCCTTCCGGAAGCCCCTGTTTTTGCCAGAGCTCGCCGACCCGCAGCGACGTCAGCGGCGTCGTGTCCGACGGTTTGAGGACGGCGGCGTTGCCGGCCGCCAGCGGTCCGATGCAGTCGGCGTAGTTGTTGAGCAGCGGGAAGTTCCAGGGGCCGATGACGCCCACGACGCCGCGCGGGTGGTGGACGACCCGGGTCCGCTTGTTGGAAAAGATGAGCGGATGGTGGACCTCGTCGCCGAGCGCGCGCCGCCCGGCGCGCCCGGTGTAGTACCGGGTCAGCTCCAGCGTGTAGAAGAGCTCGATCAGCTCCGCCTCGTAGCGGGGCTTGCCGTTCTCGGCCACCAGCGTGGCCATGAGCTGGTCGTCGTCGCGCAGCGCCCGGGCGAACCGGCGCAGGAGGCGCGCGCGCTCGCGGAACGGCCGCGCCGCCCAGCCCGGCTGCGCGGCGCGCGCCCGCGCCACCGCGGCCTCGACCGCCGGCCCGTCGGCGGCGGGGACTTCGCGGATGATCGCGCCGGTGGCCGGGTTCTTGACGCGCAGGGGATCGGGGGCGGTCACGGGCCGGTATTACGTCGGCGATCGCCTCGGCCGTCAACCGGGCCGTCTGCTCGCGGTTCGACCGCGGCGGCCGGCGCAGGCCGGCGTGATAGAATTTTCCGCGTGGACGGCAAGCCGAGGAAGCTGCGCATCCTGGTGGCCAAGGTCGGCCTCGACGGGCACGACCGCGGCGCCAAGGTGGTCGCGCGCGGGCTGGCCGACGCGGGGTACGAGGTGATCTACAGCGGCTTGCACCAGACGCCCGAGATGGTCGCCGCCGCGGCGGCGCAGGAGTCGGTGGACGCGGTCGGGCTGTCGATCATGTCGGGGGCGCACATGACCCACTTCCCGGCGGTGCGGGCGGCGCTGGACGCGCGCGGCGCGAAGGGGGTCGTGCTGTTCGGCGGCGGCATCGTCCCCGACGACGACGCGGCGGCGCTCAAGGCGGCCGGCGTGGCCGCCATCTTCACGCCCGGGACCCCCACGCAGGCGATCGTCGACTGGATCGAGCGCGAGCTGCGACCGCGCCTCCCCACCCAGAGGCCGGCCGCTTGATCCGGGCGGTCGTCCGTTCGGGCGCGGCGGTGGCGCTGGCCGTCGTGCTGTCGTCCGCGGCGCGGGCGCAAGCGAGCCAGCCCCAGCCCCAGGGTGAGGAGGCGCGCGTCGCCGACATCCTGCAGTCGACGCTGGTCGCGCACGGCGCCGAGGTGAACCGCTGCTTCGAGCGGGCGCTGGCCGACACGCTGGACGTTTCAGGGAAGATCGACCTCTCGGTCGACGTGGGTCCTGGCGGCAAGGTGACCAAGGCCGAGCCGGCGCTCGACGAGGTGAAGTCGCCCGTGCTGCTCGCCTGCCTGCAGGCGAGCGCGCTCAACTGGACGCTCCTGGGGATCGACCCCGGCAGCACCGTCGTGGTGCCGCTGGCGTTCGAGGGGCAGGCGGCGCAGTTCACCGTCAAGGTCGCCGACGCGCCCGACCACGGGCCGCCCGCGCCGCCGGCGGGGAAGCACAGGGGGAGCGCGCCGCCGCAGCCGCCGTTCTCCGTCAAGCTGCTGGTCGACGAGGCGACCGTCCATGCTCAGAAGGCCGCGGTGACCGAGCTGACCGTCGCGCCCGCCAACCGGATCGCGCTCCACCGCCACCCGGGCGCCGAGCTGCTCTACGTCCTGCGCGGCCACGCGCGTGTGCTGGGGGCCACCGGCGTGGCGCCGGAGAAGCTCGACGAAGGGATGGCGATCTACATCCCGCCCGGCATGCCGCACGCGATCGAGAACATGGGCCGGCAGACCCCGGCCGTGCTGCTGGAGGTCTTCGTGCCGCCGGGGCCAGAGAAGGTTTATAGAGACCCCAAGGACCCGGCCGGGCGCGCCGCCTTCGAGGTGATTCACGATCCGAAGGTGGCGAACCCGCCGGGCGCGAAGCTCGTCGTGGCCGAGCCCAAGCCGTCGGCGGCGCTGCCGGTGTTCGGCGGCAAGGCCAGGGTGACGCCGCTGCTCGACGTCGCCAAAACGGGCGACAAGTCGATCTACCTCGGCAAGCTGGAGGCCGAGCCGGGCGTCGAGGTGCCGCGCAACACGCATCCCGGATCCGACGAGATCCTCTTCCTGGCCACCGGTACCGGCGAATTGACGGTGGGAAGCGAAAAATTTCCGATCGAGGCGCCGGAGGCGCTCTACATTCCCGCCGGGCAGCCGCACGCCGCCAAATTCACCGGGACCGACAAAGCCGAGCTGGTGCAGATTTTCGCCCCCGCGGGCCCGGAAGATAGATACAAAACGACGACCAAACCATGATCGACTTCGAACTGACCGACGACCAGCGGGTGCTGCAGAAGTCGGTGCGCGAGATGGCCGAGCGGCTGATCGTCCCCCAGGCCAAGAGCTGGGACGAAGAGGAGCGCTTCCCGCAGGAGATCATCAAGCCGATGGGGGAGATGGGCCTCTTCGGCATGCAGGTCCCCGAGAAGTACGGCGGCGCCGGGATGAAGTTCCACGATTACGTCGTCGCGCTGGAGGAGATCGCGCGCGCCGACGCCTCGGTGGGCCTCACCATGGCCTCGCACAACTCGCTCTGCACGGGACACATCCTGCTGGCCGGCACCGAGGCGCAGAAACAGAAGTACGTGCCGCACCTGGCGACCGGCGAGGTGCTGGGCGGCTGGGGGCTGACCGAGCCCGGCTCCGGGTCCGACGCCGGCGCCGCCCGGACGCGCGCCGTGCGCCAGCGCCAAGGGGATGTCGACAAGTGGGTCATCAACGGCACCAAGACCTTCATCACCCAGGGCTCGGTGGGCGGCGTGTTCGTGGTGATGGCCTCGACCAGCCCCGAAAAGAAGGCCAAGGGTCTGACCGCCTTCGTCATCGAGCGCGGCATGCCGGGCTTCCGGACCGGGAAGATCATCCACAAGATGGGGTTGCGCGCCTCGGACACCACCGAGCTGGTGTTCGAGGACGTCACCGTCGGTGACGAGCAGCGCCTGGGCGAGATCGACAACGGCTTCTTCGACACGCTCAGGGTGCTGGACAAGGGGCGGATCGGGATCGGCGCCTGGTCGGTCGGTATCGGGCGCGCGGCGTTCGAGGCATCCGTTCGATACGCAAAGGAAAGGGTGCAGTTCGGCAAGCCGCTCTCCGACTTCCAGGCCATCCAGCACATGCTGGCCGACATGGCGACCGAGCTGGACGCGGCGCGCCTCTTGGTGTGGCGCGCCGCCTGGATGCAGGACCAGGGGCAGCGGACGACCGAGGAGTCGTCGATCGCCAAGTACTACGCCGCGCGGGCGACCGTGCGCGCCTGCAACGCCGCCGTGCAGATCCACGGCGGCTATGGCTACACGCGTGAGTTCGACGTCGAGCGCTACCTGCGCGACGCCAAGCTGGCCGAGATCGGCGAGGGGACCAACGAGGTCCAGAAGATGGTGATCGCGCGCGAGCTCCTGCGGGCGGCGGCCGAGCAGGGCTGAGCGCGTGAGCGACGATCGCCGCGCTCCCCTCGACGCCGCGGTGGCCGGCACGCTGGCGGGCGATCTCGGGGCCGCGGCGGCGCTCATGCGGGCGCTCGACGACGAGTCGCCCGGGGCGCGCGAGGCGCTGCGCGCGATCTATCCGCGGGGCGGGGGCGCCTTCGTCGTCGGCGTGACCGGCAGCCCGGGCGTCGGCAAGTCGACGCTGGTCTCGGCGCTGGTGGCGGCCACGCGCGCGCGGGGCGAGCGGGTGGGGGTGGTGGCCGTCGACCCCTCGAGCCCGTTTTCGGGCGGGGCGCTGCTGGGCGATCGGGTGCGGATGAGCCGGCACGCCACCGACGCCGGTGTCTTCATCCGCTCGCTGGCCACCCGCGGCCACCAGGGGGGCCTGTCGCGCGCGACGAGCGCCACGGTGGCGGTGCTGGCGGTCGCCGGCTTCCCGCTCATCTTCGTGGAGACCGTGGGCGCCGGGCAGGCCGAGCTGGACGTGGCCGACGCCGCCGACGTTGTGGTGGTGGTGACGGCCCCCGGCCTCGGCGACGAGGTGCAGGCGCTCAAGGCCGGGTTGCTGGAGATCGCCGACCTGCTGGTCGTGAACAAGGGGGACCGCGAAGGCGCCGACCGGACGCTGGCCGATTTGACGGCGATGCTGGCGTTGGGGGCGCGGCCGGCGCCGCCCCTGTTCAAGACCGCCGCCGCCCGGGACCAGGGCGTCGGCGAGCTGGCCCACGCGCTGGAGCTGCTGCGCGCGCGGCCCGCCGGCGAGCGCGCGGCGCGGCGACGGCGCCAGGCGGCGCGGCAGGTGGTGGCCATCGCCGCCGAGCGCGCCCGCGACCGCATCGCCACGGGCCTGGCCGAAAACCCCGCGCTGGCGGCCACCGTCGACGCCGTGGCGGAGCGCACGCTCGATCCCTGGAGCGCCGCCGACCAGCTGGCGGAGGTGTTAAAGTAAAGGGGATGAAATCCCTGTCGCTTAAGGTCTCGACGTCGGTGGTGTCCCTGGCCTTGGCCCTGGCCGGCTGCGGCCTCATCAGCTCCGACATCAGCAAGATCACGTTCGATCTGCCGACCGAGACGTACACCTTCGACACCTCGATGTGGGGGAACCTGCCGATGGGGATGGTCCCCTCGGTCCCCTGCACGTCCGATATGGATTGCTGCACGGCCGCCACGCTGGTCGGCATGAGCTGCACGTCGCCGCAGCTCGACTGCAACACGTCCACCTCGACCTGCGAGGCCTCGGTCCCCGAGTCGGCCTCGAGCTCGATCAACCTGGCGATGCAGGTGCCGCAGCTGCAAGACTTCGGGGGCAAGGCCCTCTCGAACGTCACCATCAGCAAGATCACCTACAGCGTCAGCAACAACACGATGAACATCGACCTGCCGGCGATGACCATCTACCTGGCGCCGGACAAGGTGACTGATCCGACCGACCCGCGCGCCGTCCCGTTCGGTACCACCATGCCGATTCCCAAGATGACCGACCCCACCAATCAGCAGGTCATGCTGGTCCCGAACGCCAGCGCCGTCTTCTCGATGTTCACCTCCGACATCTCGAACCCGTTCAACATCATCGCGGCGACGACGGTCAAGATCGAGGGGGGACAGCCCGTTCCCATGGGGGCGGTCACCCTCTCCGTGACCGGCTCGCTCTCCGCGCAGCTTTGATCGCGAGGCCGCCGGTGGATCGCGACGTGGTGATCGCGGGCGCCGGGCCCGCCGGCGTCGCCGTGGCGGTGGCGCTGGCCGCCCGCCTCGGCCCGGGCCGGATCCTGGTTCTCGACAAGGCGCGCTTTCCGCGCGACAAGCCGTGCGGCGGCGGTCTGACCGGTCACGCCCACGCGGCGCTGGCACGGCTCGGCCTCGAGGTGCGGGTGCCGCGCGTCCCCTGTGCCCGGGGGCGGATCGTCTACCGCCGGCGGGCCTGCGACGTGGGGCTGGGGCGGCCGGTCGACATCGTGCGCCGCTCGGAGTTCGACGCCGATCTGGTGGCCCAGGCGCGCGCGCGCGGGATCGAGATCGCGACGGGGGAGGGGCTGGCCGGGTTCGAGGTCGGCGCCGCCGCCGGTGGCGTCCGGATCGAGACCACCGCCGGGCGCTCGCTGACGGCGCGCGTGCTGATCGGCGCCGACGGGGCCGGCAGCCGCGTGCGCCGCGCGCTGGCCGTCGACGACCGCCCGCCGCTGCGGCTGTTTCAGGCCGAGGTGGCGATGCCGCCCGGGCTCGGCGACCTGGTGGACGGGCGGATGGTCTACGACTTCTCGCTGATGCGGCGCGGGCTGCGCGGCTACCTCTGGCTCTTCCCGGCGCCGGGCGGGCGCTTGAACGTCGGCGCCATGCACACCGCGGAGTCGCGCAAGCTCTCCGGCGCCGCCATCGAGGCGCTGCTCGTCGAGGGGCTGGCGGCGTACGGCGTCGCGCTGCCGGACGGCGCCCGCGGGTGGCCGGCCTGGCGGTACCGCGCGCGCGGGCGCGTGGCGGCGCCTCATCTGCTCTGCGTGGGGGACGCCGCCGGGATCGACGCGCTCACCGGCGAAGGGATCGCGGTCGGGCTCGAGCACGGCCCGATCGCCGCCGACGCCGTGGCGGCCGCCCTCGCCAGCCGCGACTTTCGCTTCGCCGAGTACGCCGCGGCGATCGGGCGCGCGGTGGTCGGGCGCGAGCTGACGCTCGACGGCCGACTGGCGCGGATGCTCTACGCCCCGCGCGCATCGCGCCTCTGGCTCTCCCTCATCCTGTTCGATCGCCGGGTGCAGGAGCTCTACGCTGCGCGCGTGTCAGGGTCTGAGGTCTTGGCCGATCGCAAGGCGGCGTTGCTGGGCGCGCTCGCGCGACACGCCCTGGCCGCGCCCGTTCGCCTGGCGCGGATGCGCGCCGGCGAAGCGTAAACGGCGCCGAGCGGTCAGGCCGTGGCGCGCGTGGCGTTGCCCGCGGGCCCCGCCTCGGAGGTCGCGGTCGTGCCACTGTCGGTGATCGGCCCGGTCGACGTCACGGGCGCCGAGACCGGCGCTCCGTCGAGAATTTTGGGCGACGCCGGCTGGCGCAGCCGTCCGGCGTCGACGCGCTCTTTCAGCTCCTTGCCGACCTTGAAGAAAGGCAACCGCTTGGGCTGGACGCTGACCCGGACGCCCGTGCGCGGGTTGCGCCCCTCGTACGGGCGGTAGCTGCGCAGCTCGAAGCTCCCGAAGCCGCGGATTTCGATCCGCTCGCCGCGCTTGAGCGCGGCCTCCATCGATTCGAAGACGGTCTGGACGAGCAGCTCCGCCCGCCCCTTCGGAATCTTCTGCGTCTCGCACAAAACGTCGATGAGATCCGACTTCGTCATCGCTCCGTCTTCCCCCCGTTGCTGCTCGGCGTCCCCGATCAGGTCCCAAAAATCGGATAGATCAGACGGCGCAAACAAAAAGTGAGCAACACTTAACGGTAACCCCTTTCGCCGCCGCCGTGCAATCCAAAATCAGCCGAAGGAAGAACCGCTCAACTGGGGCGATATTCCCCGAAAATTTCGCGAAAAACATCGGCGATCTCGCCCAGGGTGGCACGCGCTTTGACCGTAACGAGCAAAGCCGGAAAAATGTTGTCGTCGCCGCGCGCGGTTTCTCGCAGCCGGTCGACCGCGCGGCGCAACACCTCCGCGTCGCGGGTGTTGCGCAACCGTTCCAGCGCCGTTTTCTGCGCCGCCTCGAGCCCTGCGTCGGTCCGATGCAGCGGCAGGGGCGCCTCGGGCGCCCCGTCGGCGAAGCGGTTGACGCCGACGATCACCCGCGACCCGCTCTCGACCGCGCGCTGGTGGGCGAGCGCGCGCCGCTCGATCTCCCCCTGCGGAAAGCCGGCCTCGATGGCGGCGATCATTCCGCCCCGCCGGTCGATCTCGGCGATGAGCGCCGCCGCCCGCGCCGCGATCTCCGCGGTGAGCGCCTCGATCGCATACGCGCCTCCCAGCGGATCGGCCACGTCGGCCACGCCGCTCTCGAAGGCCAGGATCTGCTGGGTGCGCAGCGCCACGCGCGCCGAGGTCTCGGTCGGCAGCGCCAGCGCCTCGTCGTAACCGTTGGTGTGGATTGACTGCGCGCCGCCCAGCACGGCGGCCAGCGCCTCGATGGTGGTGCGGGCCACGTTGTTGAGCGGGTCGGCGGCGGTCAGCGTCGACCCGGCGGTCTGGGCATGGAAGCGGAGCATCTGCGAGCGCGGATCCCGGGCGCCGAACCGGTCGCGCATGATGTGCGCCCACAGCCGGCGCGCCGCGCGGAACTTGGCCACCTCCTCGAGCAGGTTCGAATGCGCGTTGAAGAAGAACGACAGGCGGGGGGCGAAGGCGTCGACCGCCAGGCCAGCCGACCGCGCGGCCTCGACGTAGGCGATGCCGTCGGCCAGCGTGAAGGCGACCTCCTGGACGGCGTCGCTGCCCGCCTCGCGAATGTGGTAGCCGCTGATGCTGACGGTGTTCCAGCGGGGCAGCTCGCGCGCGCACCAGGCGAAGGTGTCGGCGCAAAGGCGCATCGACCCGGCCGGCGGGTAGATGTACGTGCCGCGCGCGATGTACTCCTTGAGGATGTCGTTTTGAATCGTCCCCGAGAGCTTGTCGCGCGCGAGGCCGCGCTCGTCGGCGACGGCGACGTAGAGACAGAGCAGCGTGGCCGCGGTGGCGTTGATGGTCATCGAGGTCGAGACGGCGTCGAGCGGCAGCCCCTCGCAGAGCGCGTGCATGTCTTCGATCGACGAGACGGAGACGCCGGCCCGCCCCACCTCGCCGCGGGCGAGCGGGTGGTCGGCGTCGCGCCCCATCTGCGTCGGCAGGTCGAACGCCACCGAGAGCCCCGTCTGCCCGGAGGCGAGCAGGAACTTGTAGCGGCGGTTCGACTCGGCCGCGGTGCCGAAGCCGGCGTACTGCCGCATGGTCCAGAGCTTCCCCCGGTACATGTCGGGGTGGATGCCGCGCGTGAACGGGAACGCGCCCGGCCGCCCCAGATCGCGCGCGCTGTCGAAAGGCGGCTCCTGCGCCGCGAGGCTCGCTTCGTCGTAGACCTCGTGGAGGGCGATGCCGGCGGTGGTCTCGCGCTCGCCCATCGTCAGGCGACGGCGATCTCGGGGACGGTCCCCTCGACGATCAGCGTCGGCTCGGTCTTGCGCTGGATCTCCTCGACCGAAACGCCCGGCGCCCGCTCGCGCAGAGCGAGGCCCTTGGGCGTCACGTCGAGCACCGCGAGGTCGGTGATGATCCGATGCACCGCGCCCACCGCCGTCAGCGGCAGCGAGCACCTCTTCAAGATCTTCCTTTCCTCTACCGGCGTCGCTCCTGGCGCCGCCTTGCCTTTCGCCACGTGCTCCATCATCACGATGACCCGCTTGGCCGCGGCGACCAGATCCATCGCGCCGCCCATCCCCTTGATCATCTTGCCGGGGATGGTCCAGTTGGCCAGATCGCCGCTCTCCGCGACCTGCATGGCGCCCAGGATCGCGCAGTCGATGTGGCCGCCCCGGATCATGGCGAACGACTCGGCCGACGAGAAGAAGGCCGCGCCCTGGACGGTGGTCACCGTCTGCTTGCCGGCGTTGATGAGATCGGGATCCTCCTCGCCCTCGTAAGGGAAGGGGCCGATGCCGAGCAGGCCGTTCTCCGACTGCAGCACGATGTGCGTGCCGGCCGGGATGAAATTGGCCACCAGCGTCGGCATCCCGATCCCCAGGTTGACGTACATCCCGTCGGAGAGCTCGCGGGCGGCGCGCTTGGCCACCTGGTCGCGCGTCAGCACCGGCATCAGGCCACCCCCTTCTTGCGAACCGTGCGCTGCTCGATCGGCTTCTGCAGGCCGACGCTCTTGAGGATCCGCGCCACGTAGATCCCGGGCGTGTGGACCTGGTCGGGCTCTATCTGGCCGGGCTCGACGAGCTCCTCGACCTCGGCGATGGTCACCTTCGCCGCGGTGGCCATCATCGGGTTGAAGTTGCGCGCGGTCTTCCGGTAGACGAGGTTGCCGAGCCGGTCGCCTTTCCAGGCTTTCACCAGCGCGAAGTCGGCCAGCAGCGCCGTCTCCATCAGGTAGGTGCGGCCGCCGAACTGGCGCGTCTCCTTGCCGTCGGCGACCAGCGTCCCTACGCCGGTGGCCGTGTAGAAGGCGGGGATGCCGGCGCCGCCGGCGCGGATCCGTTCGGCCAGCGTCCCCTGCGGGCAGAGCTCGACCTCCAGCTCCTTGCTCATGAACAGCCGCTCGAACGTCTTGTTCTCGCCGACGTAACTCGACACCATCTTCGCCACCTGTCCGTTGGCGAGCAGGATGCCGAGCCCCTTGTCGTCGACGCCGCAGTTGTTGGAGATGATCTGGAGGCCCTTGGTCCCCTTGCGGCGCAGCGCCGCGATGAGGGTCTCGGGGATCCCGCAGAGGCCGAATCCGCCGGCCATCATGGTGGCGCCGTCGAAGAAATCGGCGACCGCTTCGTCGGCGCTGGCGACGGTCTTGTCCATCGTGACTATCATCATAACCCGGCCGCGCGCGCGTGTAAGGGGCGGGGCGCGCGGCGTTGTGGGATAATTCCGAGCCAAGTAAGGACCATGCCGATCGTCACATTCACCACCGACTTCGGCGCGCACGACGGCTACGTGGGCGCCCTTAAGGGGGTGGTGCTGTCGCTGGCGCCGCAGGCGACGCTGGTCGACATCGCGCACGGCGTTCCGGCGCGCGACGTGGCGGCCGGCGCGGTGGCGCTGGCGCAGGCGGCGCCGCTGTTCCCGCCCGGGACGATCCACGTGGCGGTCGTCGATCCAGGCGTGGGCGGCGCGCGCGCCGAGCTGGTCGTGGCCGCGGGCGGCAGCTTCTACATCGGCCCCGACAACGGCGTCTTGTCGCTGGCCGCGCGCGCGCCGCGGCAGATCCATCGCATCGAGGCGCCGAGCTTCCGGCGCGAGCCGGTGAGCCCGACCTTCCACGGCCGCGACGTCTTCGCGCCCGCGGCGGGACGGCTGGCGGCGGGGGCGGCGATCACCGAGGCGGGGCCGGCGCAAGACTCGATGGTGGAGCTCGCCGTGCGGCCGCTCCACAACCGCGACGGCGTGATCGAAGGCGAGGTGATTCACGTCGACGGCTTCGGCAACCTCATCACCTCGCTGCCGGCCGACGTCGTGGCGGGGATGTCGCCCGAGGCGACGATCGAGGTGGAGGGGGGCGCCGGGCGCTTCGAGCCGAAGCTGGGGCGGACGTTCTCCGACGTCGAGTCGGGCGCGCTCATCGCGTACATCGGCAGCGGCGGCCAGCTGGAGATCGCGCGCCGGGACGGCTCCGCCGCCGGTCGGCTGGGCGCCGAGCGGGGGACGATCGTTCGCCTGCGGAGCCCGGCGCCGTGACCCGGCGGGGCGGCTTGCTCGCCGCCGGGGCGATGCTGGCGCTGGGCGGCTGCACGGTCGGCGCGGGCTCGGGCGCGGCGTCCGGGGACCTGTTCGTCCTCGCCTGTAACTACGGGCGGTTCTACGGCACGCCCAACCTGGACGGCGGCGTCCTCGAAACGACCGGCTACGACCTGGCGCCCACGTTCTTCGCGGGGACGCCGACCGACGATCAGATCAAGGGTCCCCAGCAGATGAACATCATGGAGATCCAGATGAAGACCTCGGGTCTCGAGTTTGCGGACTCGTTCGGGGTCAACATCCAAAGCTCGCTCGAGGTCGCCCGCTGCATCCGCGGGCGGACGGTCAACGGCCAGCCGGACTATCTGGTGACCGTCCCCTTGCCGTCGGCGCTGGGGACGGCCACCAACCCGCAGCCGACCACGTTGTGGTGCGACTGGAGCGGAATGGCCTTCAGCGACGGCGGCGTCCCCGATGCGTCGCTCCCCGGCACGCCGGACGCCGGCACGATACTCGACGGAGGGATGTCGACGCTGGCGTCCGCCCCGCGGATCCACATCACGCCCTACACGTACGTCGTCTCGTCTCTGATCCTGCCGACGACGTGCCCAGGAGGTACCGCGGTCGCGCAGGCGATGGACGGCTGGATCCAGTTCGACAACTTCGGCAGCGCCGAAGAGTCCAACCTCGCGCCGGCCAATCGCGACCGGGTTCCGGCGAACTTCATCATCAACTACGGCGATCGCCTGCGGGCCACCTTCAACGTCACCCTCGGCGATCCCCAGTTCGTCAACGCCATCAAGACGGGGACAGCGCCGCCCACCACGGCGGCGATCGGGGGCGCGCTGGCCGGTTACTTCGATTTCGACCTGGCCCGCGGCCGCGCGGCCCAGCCGTTCCCGTAGCCGATGGACCGACAGGAGCGCGATCCGCGCGAGGTGACCGTCGAGATCGACGGCCTGGCGATGGGGGGCGACGCCGTCGGCCGCCAGCGCGATCCCGCCGGCGCCGAGAGCGCCAGCGACGGCCGGGCCACCTTCGTGCCGCTGGCGGCGCCCGGCGAGCGCGTGCGCGCGCGGATCGAGCGCCAGAAGGGGAGGGTCGCCTGGGGCGAGCTGACCGCGGTCGAGCGCCCGGGCCCCGATCGCGTTCCGCCGCCGTGCCCGCTCTTCGGGACTTGCGGCGGGTGCCAGTGGCAGCACGTCACCGTCGAAGCGCAGCGGGCGGCCAAGCGCGCGATCGTGGAGCGGGCGCTCGGGGTGGTCATCCCGCCGGTGCGCGCAGCCGGTCCCGACTTCGGCTACCGCGATCGCGCCAAGCTGACCGTGGGGCCGGGCGGCACGCTGGGATTCCACGCGCGGCGCTCGCACGCGATCGTCGACCTCGGCGATCCGCCCCGCTGCCCGCTGCTGGGGCCCGAGCTCGGGCGCGCGCTGCCGGCGCTGCGCGCGCTCGCCCGGGGCCTCGCGCCCGGGATCGAGCTGGAGGCGCAGGCGGGCGCCGAAGGGGTTCACCTGAACGTCGTGCACGCCGACGGCGTCAGCGCCGGTCACGCGCGGCGCGAGATCGATCGCCTGGGCACCGCGGGCGTCGTCGGGCTGTCGCTGGGCGGCAAGCCGACCCTCGGGCGCGCCGACGTCGACGCCGCCGAGCCCGGGAGCCCGCCGCTGGCCATCCCCGGGGGCGGCTTCGCCCAGGCCGGCCGCGCCGGCACCGCCGCCCTGGTCGCCGCCGTGCTAGAGGCCGTCGGCGACGCGCCCGGCGTGGTGCTGGAGCTATACGCCGGCAGCGGGACCTTCACCCGCCACCTGCTCGGCCGGGCCGCGCGCCTGCTCGCCTGCGACGGCGACCCGGCGGCCGTCGAGCGCGGCCGGCGCAACGCCCCGGCCGCGACCTGGTCGGCGCGCCCACCCGCCGAGGCGCCCGACACCGTGGTCCTCGACCCGCCGCGCGAGGGGGCCGACCGCGCCCAGCTCGACGCCGCCCTCCGTGCCCGCCGCCGGATCGTCTACGTCTCGTGCGATCCGCAGACGTTGGGACGCGACGCCCGCCACCTCGAGGCCGACGGATTCGGTCTGGTGCGCGCCGTGGCGCTCGATCTGATGCCCCAGACCTTCCACGTCGAGGTGGTGGCGACTTTCGAGCCCGGAAATCCCGTCGCCGAGTCTTGACCGCCCGGCGCTTTTGCCCTAAAACCCTGGCTCCTTTCGCGGGAGTAACTCAGTGGTAGAGTGCCACCTTGCCAAGGTGGACGTCGAGGGTTCGAACCCCTTCTCCCGCTCAAGATTTCGAAGGGTTAGGGGTCGTCGCGGCGCTGAATGAGGGAATCGGCGCGCATGAGGGAATTTGGGGTGAGTGCCACCCTGCAAATTCCGTCATGATCGGGTCTGCAGGAGTGGCTCTCGGTGATGGCTGACGCGCCGACCGCGGCATCCGAGGAGTCCAAGATGCGGCCGTTTTCGGACAGCATCTGCTGGAAGTGTAGTGCGCATCGAGAAGTGAAGGCCGCCCGATCGGTGTTCGTGATGTGCACGGCTCTCCCCACGAAGTATCCTCGCCAGCCGGTGAAGACGTGCCGGGCGTTTCGACCGTGATCGAATGAAGGCTGCGGCTCCGAAGTCTCGGGCGGTGGAGGACGTCCTCCACCGCCTCGGATGTATGGCGGTAACGGCGGTAAGAGACGCCCGGGAGCAACCGATAGCAATTGATCCCGCGGGTCAGGTCAGAGGCGACCCCTGGTCGCCAAGCGCGCCGCCCGTCAAGCGCCTCGGCGCCGCCTTCTAGACGTGACCGGCCAACCAGGCGGCAGTTCCTTTGCGCCACGGGGGCGTCAAGTTGCCCCGTGGGGCCGCCGCACCCAGCGCGCGTCGAGCACCGCCAGGCCGCCCGGCGGCAATGGTTTCCTCAGCTCGTCGAGCGGGACGCCCAGATGCCCCGCCACATAGTGCAGGTTGTTCGGGAGCGAGAGATCCGCGCCGGGCGTCGTGCCGAAGGTGTACTTGGCCCCGAGCCGCGCTTGACGTCGAGGGGGGTGATCCGGCCGCTCTTGCGCGTGTCCCACTCGGCCGCCACCTCGGGAAACATCTCGGCGAGCGAGCTGCCGGGCACAGGCCTTCTGGGCGTGACGGGCGGCATGTCCGAACGGTGGTTATCGCAGCAGGGTCGCCGGGGGCGCACAGGGCGGCTCTGGGCGCCGTTCACCGCTTCAACGAGCACCCGGAGACGGTTTCGAAACGGGACGCCGGTGCCACGCCACTCTCATTGCGACATCCACAATTCGCTCCACGCCGCAGCCATTTGGCCTCGACCCGCTCCGTTGTCACGGCCATCACGGA
>DATNDC010000126.1:0-18489 GCA_035607055.1 Polyangia bacterium | reverse complement strand
AAAAGCGAGCGGCAGCGCGGAAGAAAACTTGAGCTTTCGGAGGTGATCGCATTTTGCGATCACCTCGAGCTTCTCGGCGCCAGTGAGCTGGAACATGAAATCGGAAGGAAACCTATCGCGGTTCCGTCTGACCTGTTCGTTCAGGCGACTGGGAGATGACGGATCAGACCAAGGCCAGCAGCGCCGCGATGGCCGCGCCCAGCGTGTAGAGCGACTCGCCGGCGATGAGGCCGCCGCCGATCAGCGAGGCGGTGCTCATGTCCTCGGGCAGGGCGTCGCCCTTCTCCTCGGGGGCGGGCGCCGGCGCGCGGCGCGGGGAGAGGATGGGGGTGAGCAGGCTGCCGGCGGCGAACCAGGCCGCGGTCGAGAGCTCGAGGAAGCCGCCGGTGGACGAGGCGTAGGGGCTCGACAGCAGCACGGCGTCGACGATCCAGCCGACGGCGACGCCCGCCGTGCCGGAGGCGACGAACCGGCCGTAGGCGGACCAGCGCTTGAGCAGCTTGCGCAGCACTTCGGTCAGGAAGCCGATCCCGAACCCGAGCTTCAGCGCGGTCACCTGATACGGCGCCAGGTGGCCCATGCCGCGGATGGCGCCGACGAACTTGAAGGTCATCGCCGATTGCCAGACGCCGACGCGCGCTTCGGGGTGGCTGAAGGTGTCGACGCGCAGGACCGGGTAGGCGTGCATGAACAGCTGCGCCAGCAGCACGCACAGCACCGAACCGACGAGGATGCCGACCGCCTGGTAGCGAAACTGGATGGCGCGGTTCGATCCGAGGCGCCAGCCGGTCGAACGGTCTTGCTGCATGTCGACGCCGACGGTCGTCGAGACGAGCAGGATGCTGGCGGACATCATCGCCACGATCGGCGACCGCAGCCCGAGCGCGGACATGAGCAGCACCGCCACGACGAAGGCGCTCGAGATCGGGTTCCAGTCGGAGATGCCGGTGGAGATGCCGTTGATGAAGACGAACAGGAACACCAGCGCCAGCCCGAACAGCACGTAACCGACCGGTTGCCCGAGCAGCAGCGTCGCCACCAGCACCAGCGCGGCGCCCCAGCCGACGACCCAGGCCAGGAGGCGCCAGCTGCTGAGACCGCCCGATTGAGACGCCAGCGTCGTGCCCCGGTGGGCCCGCACGCGGCGCACGGCCTCGCGCCCGATGACCACCAGGTCGACGACCGCCGCACCCATGATCATGGCCAGCCCGACCAGGAAGCCGATCTTGCGGAACGGATCCTGAGGGCCGAGATACCCGGCGGCGCGCAGGCGTGGGACCAGGAGCTCGCCGACGAGGCCCATCACCGCCACCGGGACGCCGATGCGCGACCCGACGATCATTCCGGCCCCCACCGTCGAGGCCGTGAGGCTTCCCAGGGTCGCGCCCGTGACGCGGGAGACGAGCGCCCAATGAAGGGCGGCCAGTCGAGAGACGAGCTTGGCGGTCAGGCGCGGCAGCAAGCCCGCGATGGCGATACCCCCGGCTGTGCCGCCTCCCAGCTTGCCGATCGATCGGCGCAGGAGGCGCGCGTCGGTCAGCGCGCGCAGGATGTTGGCCACCGCGTGTCCCGAGGGAAACTCGAGCTGCAGGCGGTCGACGAGGATCGGCGTGTAGAGCATGCCCACGCCGATCCCGAACATGCCGATACAGCCGAAGTAGAGCCCCAGCTTCCAGCCGGCCGGCAGCGGCATCCCCAGCCAGACCATCGCCTGGATGAGCACGCACATGCCGGCCAGGTCGGCCACCGAGGCGGCCATGGTCTGGATGTAGTTGGCGCCGTGTTTCCCCTCGGCGCCGTAGCCGTAGGTGACGACGCTGCCGAGGATGCCCGCCAAGACCTGGGCGCCGACGGCGAATCCCAGGCTGAACGTCATGTAGGCGGCGGTGATCCCGCCCAGCGGACCGAGGACCAGCAGGGCCACTGCGCCGAGCAGCAGGTGATAGCGCGTGCTGCCGGGCGCCGGGAGAGAGCGACGCGCCGGCTTCTCCCTCATCGGGGCGCCGCGGCGCGCGCGCGGCCGAGCTCGACGGCCCGCCGGCAATAGTCGATGAGCGCCGCGATCCCCAACCCGAACGCCAGGTAGATCGGCAGCCGAGCGGGGAAGCCGGTGATCAGCGCGGCGATGGCCAGGAACTGCGCGATGGTCGCCGCCTTCCCCAGGATGCTGGCGCGGAAGTCGTAGCGCAGCCAGCGGCGCAGCGTGGGGACGGCGTGGTAGACGATCGACATCGGCAGCTGGAGGAGCTCGCGCGCGACCACCAGGGCGAGGATCCCGAGCGGGACGCCCCGCTCGAAGTGCAGCGCCGCCAGCACGGCCCCCACGAACAGCTTGTCGCAGATGGGGTCGAGCCACGATCCGACGCCGGCCAGGTCGCCCCCGCGCCGGCGCGCCAGCATCCCATCGAGCACGTCGGTGGCGGCCGCGGCAGCCATCACCCCGAACGCCGCGCCGGCGTGCGCCGGCGTCGGTCCGAGCGCCACCCAGAACAGTCCACCGAGCGGCAGTCGCGCCAGGCTCAGCAGGTTCGGGAGCGTGAAGAAGGGAAGGGGCGCGGCCTCCGGCATCCGTCTTCTCGAAGGGTAACACCGCTGCGCGCGCGCGCGACGGGCACCCGGATCATTGAAACAATGGCCCAGGTCGGCTGTGGCGCGCCAGCGGCTCGGTCGGGGCCCCGCCCGCGGGGATCGTCGTCGAATCGATGATTTCACCGTCCGCGCAGTGAATGTCCTCGTTGCCAGGCGACGAAGGGCCGCAGATCGCCTCGACCGACAGTTGGTCGGGCTGCGCCGAGATCTTCAAGAAGCCGTAGTGGATGGCGCGGAAGGCGGTGAAAGCGGGCACCTTGCAGGCGTCCCACAGGCAGGCGGTGGCCGCGTGCTCGAGCGCGCCCCCGCCCATGCCGGCGGTGATGTGAACGACGTGTTCCTGGGGTTTCGTTCGTTCGTAGACGTGGCTGTGCCCGTTCAGGTTGAGCACGTATTTTTTGTAGCGCCTGCCGAACCCGTCGAGGATGGCGCGCAGCTGCGGGTCGCCGCCGTGGTGCCCCGACGAGTAGGCGGGGCGGTGGCCGGCCGTGACGACGAACCTGATCCGGGAATCGGCCTCGGCCGCCTCGAACAGCGGCTCGGCCCGCGCGGCCCAGTCGACCCAGGTGGCGTGGGTGTAGGGCTCGGGGTAGACGATGAAGCGGATCTCGCCGAAGTCGAACCAGTACCAGTCTTCGCCGCAACAGCCCGCGGCCGGCGCCCCCGGCGAGGCCGCCGAGTTCGGCAGGGCGAAGCGCCCCTTGTAGTTGCGGAGATCGTCGCGCTGGGGATCGTCCCACTCGTGGTTCCCCCAGGTGGGCATGTAGCCCGCGCGCTGGGACCAGAGCATCACGTCGTCGAAGTGCCGATCGACCGCCGCCTGGTTGCCGCCCAGGTCCGCGTAGGAGAGATCGCCGAGCGCCAGCACGAACCACGGCTCGGCGAGGCTGATGTCGCGGTCGACCCCGCTCGCCGCCGGCTGGCCCACGGCGTCCCCCATGTCGCCCAGGGCGGCGAACACGAACCCCGCGGCGCCCGGCGGCGGCGGCGCGCGGAACGCGCGGGGGACGGGCTTCACGGGGTGCCCCACTTCGTAGAAGTACTCCAGGCCCGGGACCAGGTGGTCGGCGACCGCTTCCTGGAAGGGGCCGGGCGCGGAGGTCGGCTTGGGCGTCGCGAGATGCGCGATGGCCGTTTCGGGAGGATGGTCCTTGGCCCAATAACGGACCGTCGTGCCGTCGCCGCGCCAATCGAAGGTGACGGCGTCCGGCGCGGTGTAGGTGAAGTGAACCTCGTGCGGCTCCTCGGCAGGCGGCGTGGGCGGCGGCGGCCTCGCCCCGTCGAAGCGGGCCAGCAGCCCGGCCGTACGCCCGCGGCAGCTCGATCCGGCGCCGAGCAGCGCGACCAGCGCCAGCGCCCCCGCTAGCCGCACTGGGCTCGCTGGCGCAAGAAGTGGTCGGCCAGCACCAGCGCCATCATCGCCTCGACGATCGGGACCGCGCGCGGCAGCACGCAGGGATCATGCCGCCCGCGCGCCTTGATCGTCGTGTCGCGCCCGTCCTCGTCGACCGTCTCCTGCTCGCGCAGGATGGTGGCCGTCGGCTTGAACGCCACGCGCACGACGATCTCCTCGCCGTTGCTGATCCCCCCCTGCACGCCGCCCGACCGGTTGGTCCGCGTCCGGATCTTCCCTTGGCCGTTGTAGAAAGGATCGTTGTGCTGGCTGCCGGTCAGGTAGGTGCCGGCGAAGCCGCTGCCGATCTCGAACCCCTTCGCCGCCGGCAGCGACAGCATCGCCCTGGCCAGGTCGGCGTCCAGCTTGTCGAAGACCGGCTCGCCGAGGCCGGGCGGCACGCCACGCGCCACCGCCTCGACCACGCCCCCCAGCGAGTCGCCCGCTTTGCGGGCCTCGTCGATGCGGGCGATCATCTTGGCCGCCGCCGCCGCGTCGGGACAGCGGACGATGTTGGCGTCGACCGCCGCGTGCGTCACCGTCGTCGTGTCGACCTCGACCTCCAGGTCGGCGACCCGCTGCACCCAGGCGACGATGTCGATGGCGCCGGCCGCGGCCAGCGCTTTTCGGGCCAGGACGCCGGCGGCCACGCGCCCTATCGTCTCGCGCGCGCTGGCCCGACCGCCCCCCTCCCAGGCGCGGACGCCGTACTTGGCCTGGTAGGTGTAGTCGGCGTGCGAGGGGCGGAACTTCGTCCGCATCTCGTCATAGTCCCCGGAGCGCTGGTCCTGGTTGCGCACCAGGAGCGCGATCGGCGTCCCCAGCGTCAGGCCGTCGTGGACGCCGGAGAGGATCTCCACCGCGTCGGCCTCGCGGCGCTGGGTGGTGATGGCGCTCTGGCCGGGCCGCCGGCGGTCGAGCTCGCGCTGGATCTCCTCCACCGCGATCGGCAGCCGCGGCGGACAGCCGTCGATCACCACGCCCACGCCGGGGCCGTGCGACTCGCCGAAGGTGGTCACCCGAAACATCGTGCCGAAGCTGTTTCCGCTCATGTCAGCGTCCCGGCAGGTGGTCGATCATGCCGCGGGGGACCGATTCCCCCGCCATCATGAAGAGGCGGCCGCCGCTCTCCTCGATCTGCAGGTAGAGGTCGCCGGACGCGCGGTAACGCCAGACTTGCCGCGGGCCGGCGGCGTGCTCCGGGCAGAGACCGTCGATCTCGATCGTCGCCCGCGCGGCCATTCGCTGGACGTAGCTCTGCCGGTGATAATCGATGCACTCGGGCGGGGGGACGCTCAGATCGAGGTCGCGGACCTCGTGCAGCACCAGCAGGCGCTCGCCGGCCCGCCCTTCGCCGTCCGGCGACTCGACCCAGGCGATGGTCTCGCCGTCGACGGCGCGCGCCAGCAGCGACGTCCTGCCGCCCAGGCGGTAGCGCACGGTCCCCTCCACGAGGTAGTCCCGCCCGGAGAAGCTCAGAACGTCGCGAATGTGAATGGACACGGGGCCGGGCTCCTTGACAGGGCAAAGGTACGTTGATTATACGGGCCGACGGTAGACCGTGAAGCTGGAAGTCATCAGCGTCCTCGACGACGACGGCAAGGTCGTCCACCCCGAGCGCGAACCGGCGCTCGCCGACGACGATCTGCGGCGCCTCTTCCGGACCATGCTGCTCGTCCGCCTGCTCGACGAGCGGATGCTGCTCCTGCAGCGGCAGGGGCGGACCGGGTTCTACCTGACCTCGCTCGGCGAGGAGGCCACCCACATCGGCGCCGCGCACGCGCTGCGGATGGGGGACTGGCTCTACCCGGCCTACCGCGAGATCGGGGCGGCCCTCTACCGCGGCTATCCGCTCGACACCTTCATGTGCCAGCTCTACGGGAACGCCGACGATCCGGTGAAGGGGCGGCAGATGCCGGTCCACCACTCGGTGCGGCGGCTCAACTTCGTGTCGGTCAGCTCGCCGGTCGGCTCGCACATTCCGCACGCCGTGGGGACGGCCTGGGCGGCCAAGCTGCAGAAGACCGAGGACGTGGCGCTGGCCTTCTTCGGCGACGGCGCGACGTCGACCCCGACCTTCCACGTCAGCGCCACCTTCGCGGCGCTCTACAAGTTGCCGGTGCTGCTCTTCTGCCGCAACAACGGCTGGGCCATCTCGGTGCCGTCGTCGCTCCAGAGCGCCACGCCGTCGTTCGCCCAGAAGGCGATCGCCTACGGGATGAAGGGGGTGCTGGTCGACGGGAACGATCTGCTGGCGGTCATCCACGTCGTCGCCGAGGCGGCGGCGCGCGCGCGGCGCGGGGAAGGACCGACCCTCATCGAGGCGCGGACCTACCGCCGAGGCGCGCACAGCACCTCCGACGATCCGTCGGTCTATCGGGACCCCTCCGAGCCGAAGGCCTGGGAGCGGCGCGACCCGATCGAGCGGATCCGCCGCTACGCGGAGGCGCGCGGGGCGTTCGACGCGGGGTTCGAGGCGCGGGCGCGCGACGAGATCGGCGCCGAGATCCGGGCGGCGCTGGCGTTCGCCGAGGGGCGCCCGCCCAAGCCGCCGCTCGCCAGCCTGGTCGAGGACGTCTACGCCCAGCCGACCCCCCGCCTGCGCGAGGAGGCCGCCGCGCTGGAGGCGGAGATCGCCAAGCACGGACCGAAGCGCGCGCCACACGGTTGACGCCCCTCCCCGACGGAGGAATTGACAAAGCGCGCGCGCGCTGGACAATCTGCGCGTCCGTCCTGGGGAGGCGGTTCTCGACGAAAGGCCTCTGCCTTGACGAAGAATAAGCGGACTCGGTCGGCGGGAAAAGGCGGCGCGGACCCCCCCGAGGGGGGGCCGCTCACGATCGAGGTCGGCGCCATCGTTCACGACCTCCGCAACGTCTTCTCGGCGATCCGCGGCTACGCCACCGTGATCGCCGATGAGCTGCGCGCCGGTGATCCGGCGCGCGGCGACATCGACCTCATCCTGCAGGCAGTCGATCGCGGCGTCACGGTGTCGCACCGGCTCTCGGCCTTGCGTGCGCGCCTCGGAGACGGCGGGCCCACGCTCGAGACCCTGCCGCCGCAAGATGAGGAAGATCTCGACAAGTCGGGCTCCTGGGCGGTCCATCTGCCCAGGCGGGCGGCGTCGATCCTGGTCGTCGAGGACGACGACCTGCTGCGCTCGATGATCGTGCGCCTCTTGCGCCGGAACGGCTACACCACGCTGGAGGCCGCGAACGGCACCGAGGCGGAGGAGCGCGCGCTGGCCCACGGCCTGGCCGTCGACCTCATGCTGGTCGACGTCGGTCTGCCCGGCGCGAGCGGGCCGGAGATCGTGGAACGCCTCCGGCCGCGCTGGCCCGCCGTCAAGGTGCTGTTCATGAGCGGCTTCAGCCCCGCGGCGCTGGCCGAGCGCGGTCTCCGTCCGGGTCCGCAGCTCCTGGAGAAGCCGTTCTCCCCGCCCGCGCTGCTCGAGCGCGTGCAGGCGATTCTGGCCCCCGGCACCTCCTAAGGCGGGCCGCGCGTCAGGTCCGCCCGAGCGCCAGGCAGAGCGCGGCGCGCGCCGTGGCCAGGTCGTACCCGGCGCCGACCTCCTGCGCGCCCGCCAGCGCGGCCGCCAGCTCGGCGTCGGAGAGCTCGATGATGCTGCCGACCCCGGCGGCGTAGCGGCCGTCGGCCATCCGCAGCCGCGCTTGGGCGCCCGCCAGCGCCTGCCCCGCGGCGTCCAGCGCCTCGCGCGCCGCCCGCACCGCCAGCGCCGCCTGCTGGACGGCCACCCAGACCTGCTGCACGAGCGCGTCGTGCTGCGCGCGCAGGCCGTCGAGGGTGGCGTCGGCTTCGTGGACCTGGCCCCGGGTGAGGAACCCCTGAAAGATCGGCCAGGTGAGCTGCACGCCGCCCCACAGGTTCCAGGCCATGCCGCCGTAGGGCGTCACGTTGCCGAAGTTGTCGAGCACGTGCGACTTGCCGAACGACTGCCCCTCGCTCTCGGCGCCCGCGATGAGGTTCAACGTGGGCCAGTAGCCGTTGCGCGTGGCGCGCAGGGTCAGCTCCTGCGCCTTGATCTGGGCGTCCATCGCCGCCAGGTCGGGGCGGGCGCGCAGCGCCTCGTCGATGAGTGGGCCGATGTCGACGCCTTCGCCCGGTTGCGGCGGGAACGTCTCGTCCGCGACGTCGAAGTCGGTGTCGCCGGTGGTTCCCATCGCCTGGTTGAGCTGGGCGCGCGCCACCGCGTACCCGTTCTCCGCGCGGATGACCTGGACGCGCGCGTTCGCCTCGTCGGCGACCGCTTGCGCGAGGTCGATGTCGGGGCGCGTGCCCGCGTGGACGAACCCCCGAATCTGCTCCAGGTGGCGCTGGCGGTTGGCCAGCGTCTGGCGGGCCACGCCGACCAGCGACTTGCCGGCCACGGCGCGGAAGTAGGCCGCCCGCACGTCGGCGATCGCCTGCAGGCGCGTCGCGCGGGCGCTGTCCCCGAGCGCGACCGCCCGCGCGCGCGCGGCGCGAAAGCGGTTGGGCGTCTGGCCGAAGTCCCAGATCATCTGGGTGGCGTCGACCTGGCTGTCGAACCAGTTGAAGGTGTCGAACGTGTTGGGGTAGTTGTTGGTTCGTCCCGGCTTCTGCGGGCGGTTGCCGGTGGTTCGCTCGTAGAGGCTCTCGATCTTCACCTGCGGCAGGAGCGGCGCGCGCGCCTGCTCGTCGCGCGCGACGCCGGCCGCCACGTTGGCGTCGGCCAGCCGGATGTCCGGGCGTTGTGCGGCGGCGGCCCGCTCGGCGTCCTCGAGGGTGACCGTGCGCGCGGTGAGCGCCAGCAGGATGGTGACGGCGGGGAGGGTCATTCGTACCGCAGGGCCAGGATCGGATCGAGGCGCGAGGCCTTGCGCGCCGGATAGAGGCCGAAGCCGATGCCGACGGCGGCGGAGAAGCCCACCGCCAGCACGATCACCTCGGGGCGGATCAGCATCGGCCAGCCGAACCGCACCGCCAGCCGCTGCGCCGCCACCAGGCCCAGCATCACGCCCAGCAGGCCCCCGGCCAGCGACAGCGTCAGCGCCTCGGCCAGGAACTGCAGCAGGATGTGGCTGCGCTTGGCGCCCACCGCCATCCGCACCCCGATCTCGCGCGTCCGCTCGGTGACGCTGACGAGCATGATGTTCATGATCCCGATCCCGCCCACCAGCAGCGAGACGGCGGCGATGCTGGCGAGGAGCATGGTCAGCGCCTGGGTGCTCTCTTCCTTGCGGGAGGCCGTCTCGGTCAGGTTCTTGATCGAGAAGTCGTCCTCCTTGCCGATCCCGATTCCGTGCCGGTCGCGCAGCAGCGCCGCGACCTTGTCGCCGATGATGGTGGTCAGGTCGTCGGAGTCGACCTCGATCATGATCGTCCCCGGGATGAACTTCTGCAGGCTCCCCTGGATGTTGGTCAGGAAGGTCCGCACCGGGACGAACACCACGTCGTCGTAGTCGCTGCCGCCGGCCGACTGCCCCTTGCGGGCCGCCACCCCCACCACCTGGAACGGCACGTTCTGGATGCGCACCGTCTGGTCGATGGGGTTCGAGCTGGCGCCGAAGAGCCGCTCGGCCACCGTCTGCCCCAGCACGACCACCTTGGCCCCCGCGTCGCTCTGCTCGGGCGTCAGGCCGGCGCCGAGGCGCATCGGCCAGTTGCGGATCTCGAAGAACTCGGGCGTCGTGCCGTCGACGACCGTCAGCCAGTTGCGGTCCTCGCTGACCACCTGCCCGGTGGTGTGCACGCGCGGGGCGACGAACTTCACGTCGGCGATCTCGGACTTGATGGCCCGCAGGTCGTCCCAGGTCAGCGTGGGCAGCGTGCCGGCGCCCGCCTTGGCGCCGCTGGCCGTCTTGGCCCCGGAGGAGACGATGAGGACGTTGGTCCCCATCGAGGCGAAGGCCTGCTCGACCCGGGCGCGCGCCCCCTCGCCGATGGCCACCATGGCGATGACGGCGGCGACGCCGATGATGATCCCCAGCGCGGTGAGAAACGAGCGCATCTTGTTGCGCAGCAGCGCCCGGCCCGCGACGCGGCCGACGTCCCCCACGCGCATCCCGGTGCCCCTCACGGCAACACCGCCCGGTCGGGCGGCGCCGCGGCCGTCCCCGGCGGGGCCGCCGCGGGCGCCTCCGTCCGGCGATCGTCTTCGATGAGGCCGTCGCGCACCAGGATCACCCGCCGCGCGTGGGCCGCGATGTCGGGCTCGTGCGTGACGAGGATGATGGTCATCCCGTCGTCGTTCAGCTCTTGCAGCAGGACCATCATCTCCAGGCTGGCGTGCGAGTCGAGGTTCCCCGTCGGCTCGTCGGCCAGGATGAGGCGCGGCCGATTGACCAGCGCGCGCGCGATCGCCACCCGCTGCTGCTGCCCGCCCGACAGCTGGCTCGGGTGGTGGTCGAGCCGCGCGCCGAGACCGACCCGTTCGAGCGCCGCCCGCGCCCGCGCCCGCCGCTCCGCCGGACGCATCCCCATGTAGACCAGCGGCAGCTCGACGTTCTCCAGCGCCGTCGTGCGGGCCAGGAGGTTGAAGCTCTGGAACACGAACCCCAAGGTCTCGCTGCGCGTCTCCGCCAGCGCGTCGGCGTCGAGCCGCGACACCTCGGCGCCGTCCAGCCAGTATTCGCCGCTGGTCGGTCGATCGAGGCAGCCGAGGATGTTCATCAGGGTCGACTTGCCGGAGCCCGAGGCCCCCATGATGGCGGCGAACTCCCCCTCGGCGATCCGCAGGCTGACGCCGTGCAGGGCGTGCACGTCGACGTCCCCCATCCGGTACGTCTTGGTGACCTCGGCGATCTCGACCAGCGGCGCGTCCGCCGTTCCCGCGGCGTCCATCAGAAGAGGCCGCCTTTGCCTTTCGCCTTGGCCTCGGCGCGCTCGTTCTTGTCCAGCGCGTCGGTGACCACCACCTCGCCTTCGGCGAGATCGCCGCGCCGGACCTCGACCGCGCTGCCGTCGGCGACGCCGATCTCGATGGGGATCGAGACCAGGCGATCGCTGCGCAGCGCCCAGACCGTGCGGCGCGGCGCCGCGCTCCCCGACGGATCGACCGGCGGATCGTCGAGCGCGGTCGTCGCGGCGATGACCTTGCCGGCCGGGCCCGCGGCTTGCGCAGGCTTACCTGCCAGGCCTGCCTTGTCCTTCTTGTGCTTCTTGACCGGCGGCCCGAGGCCCTGTTCGGCGAGCAGCTCGGGCGGTGGCAGGAAGCGCAGCGCCGCGCTGGGGATCCGCAGCACGCCCTTGCGCTCGGCGTAGACGAAGGTGACGTTGGCGGTCATGCCGGGCTTGAGCCGGTGGTCGGGGTTGTCGACGTCGATGACCGCGTCGTAGGTGACCACGTTCTGGAGCGTCTGCGGCGCGTCGCGGATCTGCCGGATCACCCCCTTGAACCGCTCGTCCGGGTAGGCGTCGACGACGAAGGTGGCCGGCAGCCCGGGCGCGAGCCGCCCCACGTCGGCCTCGCTGACCGCGGCGTGGACCTGCATCTTCCCCAGATCCTCGGCGATCGTGTAGAGCGTCGGCGCCTGCAGCGAGGCGGCGACCGTCTGCCCCACGTCCACGTTGCGGGCGATGACCACCCCGTTGATCGGGGAGATGATCGTCGCGTAGCCGAGGTTCACCTGGGCCTGGTGATAGTTGGCGCGGGCCTGCTCGAGGTCTCCGCGCGCCGTCTCCACGGCGGCTGCGCTGGAGGCCGCGGCCAGGCTGGCGGAGTCGAAGTCGGCGGCGGCGATGAGGTTCTTCGACTGCAGCTCCTCGGCGCGCGCCAGCTGCTTCTTGGCGTTCTCCGCCTTGCTGATCGCCTCGCGCAGCGTCCCCTCGGCGGCGTCGCGGTTGGCGCGGGCCTGCTCGGCGGCGGCCTCGAACAGCTGCGCATCGAGGCGCGCGATCACCTCGCCGCGCTTCACGCGGGAGCCGAAGTCGGCGTAGAGCTTGGCGATGCGGCCCGAGACCTGGCTGCCGACCTGCACGGTGACCAGCGCCGACAGCGCGCCGGTGGCGGTGACGCGGCCGACGAGATCGCCGCGCTCGACACGCGCCTTCTCCAGATGAAAGGCTGACTTGTGCTCGCGGAAGCGCGCGCCAAACGCGACCCACCCGCCGCCGATTCCGACGGCGGCCACCAGTCCGACCACGACCCCCACCCGACGACTCATGCTTTAGGAAGCTAAAGCCTCGGGGTCCCTCGTAAAGGGCCGGGCGTGCCCCCATCATCTATGGCTCAGGTGCTGGCGCCGACTTCACTGATGATCTGACGCAGGCGCCCTTCCATCAGCGTCTTGATCTCGCTGAGGCGCTCGGGGCCGTCGGCCTCGAACCGCATCACCAAGACGGGGCCGGTGTTCGAGGCGCGCACCAGACCCCAGCCGACGTTGCGCTCGCCGTCGCGGAACTGCACGCGCGCGCCGTCGACGTCGATGACGGCGTAGCGCTCGCGGAACCAGGCCACCGCCCGCCGCACGACCTCGAACTTCACGTCGTCGGGGCAGGGCATCCGGATCTCGGGGGTGTTGTGCAGCACCGGCAGGGTCTCGTAGATCTCGGCCAGCGTCTGCTTCGAATGGGTGAGCTGCTCGACGAGGCGCATCCCGGCGTACACGGCGTCGTCGAAGCCGAACCAGCGGTCGGCGAAGAACATGTGCCCCGACATCTCGCCGGCCAGCGCCGCCTTCTCTTCCTTCATCTTGGCCTTGATCAGCGAATGGCCGACCTTCCACATGATCGGCCGCCCGCCCAGCGCGGTCAGGTGGTCGTAGAGCGCCTGGCTGCACTTCACCTCGCTGACGAAGGTGGCGCCGGGCTGCTTCTTGAGGATCTCGCGCCCGAACAGCATGACCAGCTGATCGCCCCACAGGATTCGGCCCTGGCCGTCGACGGCGCCGATCCGGTCGGCGTCGCCGTCGAGCGCGATCCCCAGCTCCGCGCCGGTCGCCTTGACCCGCGCGATGAGCGCCTGCAGGTTCTCGGGGACGGTGGGATCTGGATGGTGATTGGGGAAGCGCCCGTCCGGATCGCAGTAGATCGCCTCCGTCTCGACCCCCAGCTTTTTGAGGACGGGGAGCGCCGAGAGCCCCCCCGTGCCGTTGCCGCCGTCGACCACCACCTTGAAGCGGCGCGGGCCGAGCTTGATGTTGTCGGCCACGGTGGCCACGTAGTCGGTCAGGATGTCGTGCTCGCTGGCGCGCCCCGGCGCCACGCCGGTCCGGAACGCGCGCCGCTCGATGATGTCGCGCAGCTTCTGGATCTCGGCGCCGTGGATGGTGCTCCGGCCGGAGACGATCTTGAAGCCGTTGTCCTCCGAGGGGTTGTGGCTGGCGGTGATCATGACGCCGCCGTCCGTCTCCAGGTGAAAGACCGAGAAGTAGAGGCCGGGCGAATGGAGGACGCCGACGTCGATCACGTCGATGCCGGCGCCCAGCAGCTCGCGCTTGAACGCCGCGTGAATGCGCGGCGAGGAGATCCGACAGTCGCGCCCCAGCGTGACCCGGCGCGCGCCGGCGGCCGCGAAGGTGGCGCCCACCGCGCGGCCGAGGTCGGCCACGAAGTCGTCGGCGAAGTCGGTCTCGGCCACGCCGCGGATGTCGTACTCGCGGAACACTCTCGGGTTCATGGGCATGCTCGCGTCTCGCTCAAGCCGTCTCTACAACAGATCGGTGCGGCCGGCCTGCTTGGCCGCCTCCACGATCTTGCGCACGTCCTGCGCTTTGTCCTTGGGGACGACCAGCAGCGCGTCGCGCGTGGCGACCACCACCAGATCGCGCACGCCGACCACGCCGACGAAGGGCGCTCCCTCCTCGGCGACGACGATGTTTCCGTCGCCGTCGATCAGCGTGGCGCCGCCCAGCACCACGTTGCCGCGCCCGTCGGGCGGCCGGACCGCCGGCAGCGCCGCCCAGCTCCCGACGTCGTTCCAGCCGAAGGCGCCGGGGACGACGCGGAGGCCGCTCGCCTTCTCCATGATGCCCGTGTCGATCGAGATCGACGGGGCATCCCGGTAGCCGGCGGCGACGATCGCCGCCGCCGCCGGGGCGTCCTTGGCCTCCAGCGCGGCGTCGAGCAGCGCCGCCAGCGCCGGCAGGTGACGCCGCGTCTCCTCCAGCATGCGGCCGGCGGTCAGGAAGAACATCCCCGAGTTCCAGAGGTACTCGCCGGAGGCGAGGTAGCGCTCGGCGGTCGGCAAGTCGGGCTTCTCGACGAAGCCGTCGACGTCATGAACCGCCTCCTCGCGGACCGGGTCGCCGCTTGGTCGCGGGAGCTTGGCGCCGAGCCGGAGATAGCCGAAGCCGGTCTCGGGGTGCGTCGGGCGGACGCCGATGGTGGTGATCGTCTCGCGGGCCTCGTGGATCGCGGCCCGCACCAGCCGCTCGAACGCCGGCTCGTCGCCGATGAAGGGATCGGCCGGGAAGACGGCGATGACCGCGCTCGGGCCGGCGCGGCGGGCCGCCTCGACGGCGCCCAGCCCGACGGCGGGGGCGGTGTTGCGGGCGACCGGCTCGGCGATGACGTTGGCCGGGGGGAGATCGGGGATCGCGGCGCGCACGGCCGCCTCTTGATCGGCCGCCGTGACGATCAAGGTCCGCTCGACGCCGACCAAGGCGCGGGCCCGGCGGACGGCGGCGCCCAGCAGTGATTCGCCCCCCCCCAGCGAGAGCAGCTGCTTCGGCCGCGCCCGCCGGCTGGACGGCCAGAGGCGGGTGCCGGCGCCGCCCCCCAAAATCACGGCAAAAACGGGGACGGCCAAAGCCGGCGCGGAGGACGCTGCGTGGGCGGACTCTCCGGTGGTCATGGAGCGCGCACTCTAACAGAGGGCTGCGCCGGGCACCTCCGTGATACGCTGCTTCCGTGCGGGCGGGCGAGGAAACGCTCCGGCGCTCCATTGCGGCGGCCACCGATGGGCGGACCCGGGCCCGTCTGCGCGTCGATCTGGCCGAGCTCCTGCGGACCCGCGACGCGGCGGCGGCGCGCGTCGAGATCGATCGGGCCTTCACCGAGGGGGGGGCGAGCGCCGCCGTGACGGCGGCCGCGCTCAGCTTCGCGCGCCGGCTCCCCGCCGGCGAACGGCTGACCTGGCTGTCGGGGCTGACCAAGGCCGAGGGGAAGACCCCGGCTCCGCAGCTGGTCTCCGCCCTCGCCGAGGCCCAACTGGGCGCCGATCTCCCGCGTGATGCCGCGCTGACCTGGCTCGGGCTGGCCCGCGACGAGCGGGTGCCGCTGCACCACCGGCGCGCCGCCGCCCGCAAGGCGGCGCGGCTGGGCGAGCGGTTGGCGCCGGCCGAAGCGGCGGCCGCGGCCTCCGCGGCGGCCGATCTCTCGGTCGGCAGGCCACGCCGCGGTCCGCGCGCCTCGGCGCGCGCCGAGCCCGAGGCCTTGCCGGCCGGCGCCAAGCCGGCCCCGGTCGCGGTGAAGCCGCCGCCGACCCGCGCTCGTCGCCCCCGCGCGGCGCCGCCGCTCTGGGAGCGGGCGCTCGCCGATGCGCGCGCCGGGCAGGCCAGCCGGGCCCGCCGCCTGGGCGAGCAGGCGCTGCGCGCGGCCGCGCCGGGCCCCGAGCTCAATGCGCGCGTCACCGCGCTCGACACCGCGTTGCGCGAGGGAGGGTTCGTCAAGGAGGCGCTCCGCCTCCGGCGCACGCATCTCGAGGCCCTCACCGGCGCGGCGGCGCGCCCGGCGCTGCAGGCGCTGGCCGACGAAGCGGCGGAGGCGGGCCTCGGCGCGCTGGCCGCCCAGTGGCGGGCCGAGGCCGGCATCGTGGCCGTCGCGCCGCGCCCGCGGGCGGCCGAGCCGGAGACGCCGGAGGGGCACTACCTGGCCGCGCAGCGCGCGCTCGCCCAGCAAGGCGACGAGGTCGACATCGCGCCCGTGCTGGCTCATCTGGAGACGGCGCTCGCGGGTCACCCGGGGGCGGACGCCGCGCTCGCCTTGGCGGAGGCGCTGGTGGCGCGCCAGACGACCAGCGCGACCGAGCTGGCGGCGCGGCGGCTCGATCTGCTGCGCGCGGCGCACGCGGCGGAGTACGCGCCGGTCCGGCGGGCGCGGCTCGGGCGGCGGCTGGCCGAGACGCTGGAGGCCCGGGGTGACGCGCTGGGGGCCGTGGCGGTGCTCGAGCGCGCGCTCACGGAGACGGCGCCGGAGCGGGCGCGCGAGGAGCGGGTGCGCCTGCTGCGGACCCTGGGCCGCACGCGCGAGCTGGCGGCGGCGCTGGAGAAGGATGCCGGCGCCTTGCAAGGCGACGCACGGCTGGCCGTGTTGGCCGAGCACGCGACGCTGCTCGAGGGGGCGGGCGAGGCGGAGAAGGCGCTCGACGTCCGCCTCATGGCCCTGGCCGAGTTTCCGGGCGCCCCCACCGTTCTCGACGACGCCCGCCGGCGACTGGAGGCGACCGGGCGCGCCGCGGAGTCCCTGGCGCTCGCCACGGCCGCGCTCGATCACACCGAGGAGGCCGCCCGTCGCCGGCAGATCCTGCGCGACGTGGCCCGCCTCACCGAGAGCGCGCCCAACGTCGATCCGTCGGGCGCGGCCGCCGCCTGGCTGGCGGTGCTGGAGGTCGATCCGTCCGACTTCGCCGCGGCCGCCGCCGCCGAGCGCTTCCTCGTCGCCACCGGCGACTGGGAACGTTGCGCCGACCTGCTGGCCTGGCTGGCCGCGCGCGCGCCGGCGCTCCCGCGCCAACCGCCGCCGTCCGGCGAGCCCCGCGACGGCGCGCCCAGCCGCGGCGCGCTGCTCTGGCGGCTGGCGGAGTTGCGGCGGGCGCGGCTCGGACAGCCCGACGAGGCGCTGCGGCTCTACGTCGAGCTCGGCGCGTCCGAGGCGCCGTCCGCCTTGCCGCCGCTCGGCGATCCGCCGGCGCTGGCGGCCCTGGTCCGCCGCGATCCCGTGCTGGCGGTGGAGACGGCGCGCGCGGCGGCGGCCCCGTCCGCGGCCGAGCGGTCGCGGGCCTTGCTCGACCGCGCGCGCGCGCTCGGCGAGCGCGGCCGGCGCGAGGAGGCCGAGCGGGACGCGCTCGGGGCCATCGATCTGCATCCGCGCAACATGGAGGCGCTGGCGGCGCTCGAGAAGCTGTACGAAGAGCCGGCGCGCGCGCGGGCGCTGGCCGACGAGCTCGGCCGGCGCGCGGTCAAGGTCGACCCGGCCTCGGCGGCGGCGCTCTGCTACGGCCGCGGGCGGGCGTCGGCGCGCGCGGGCGACAACGCCGGGGCGCGCGAGGCCTACCGGCGCGCGATGTCCCTCGATCCGACGCTGGCCGAGCCGATCGCGGCGCTGGCCGCGCTGGCGTCGAAAGAGGGCGACTGGTCGGAGGTGGCCAAGCTGCTGGAGAGCGAGCTCGGTCTCACGACCTCGGCGGCGCGCAAGGGAGCGCTGCTGCTCGAGCTGGCGGCGCTCTCCGGCGATCGCTTGGCCAATCCGGCGCGCGCCGTCGCGCTGCTCGGCGACGCGGCCAAGCACCTCGGCGACGAGCCGCGGGTGCTCGATCTTCGCGCGCGCTTCAACCTCGCCGCCGGCAACTGGCAGGCGGCCGCCGAGGCGCTCGATCAGCTGGCCGCGCGCGGTGCCACCATCCCCGACGCGGCGGAGCGCTACTTCGCGGTGGGCGCGGCCGCGGAGGCGGCCGGTGACGTCGATCGCGCGCTCACCCTCTATTCACGATCCTATTCGCGCGACGGCTCTTTTCGCCCCACGCTGGAGCGGCTGTCGGCGATCTGCTTCGAGCGGGGGCAGTGGGACAACGCCTGGAAGGCGACCGAGGCGCTGCTCGAGCGCCACGCCGCCGCCATCGAATCGGGGCCGCGCGCGACGCTGCTGGTCCGCTCGGCGCTGGCCGATCTGCACGTGGGCCAGCGCGTCTCGGCGGTCGGCAAGCTGGCCGAGATCGTGACGCGCGGTCCGTCCTACTCGCCCGACGCCGGGATCCGCGACGTGGCGGAGAGCTGGGCGGGCATGCACCTCGAACCGCGACTGCTGGTCACGCTGGAGGCCCGGCGGCGCGAGCGGATCCTGCGGCGCGCGCGGGAGGCCTTCGCGCTGACCGACGGGGGGACCGACGCCGCCCGGCGCCAGGCGCTGGAGATCCTGGGGGCGCTGGCGCTCGTCGACGGCCGCTGGGAAGAGGCGTTCAGCGCCCTCGACGCCCTCGCCTCCGACACCACCTTCGAGGCCGAGCGACGGGCGGCCTTCTTGCTCGCCGCGGGTGACGTGATGGCGCGGCGCTACGGCGATCGCGACGTGGCGGAGCCGTTCTACGAACGCGCCCAGGCCGTCTGGCCGGGACATCCACGATTCGGGAAGCCCCCCGGCGGCGTTTCCTGACGAGCGCTTGGTGAACCGAAACGGCTGTGCTACAAAGCGCCGTCGTTTGTTGGCCACCGAGCAGTCTTTCGTCACATCAGTCCCCCCAGAAAGGATTCGTTCCAGATGCTCAAGAAGATGCGGAATCTCCTCGTCGTCGCGCTCCTCACCGGAGGCCTGGCGGTGATGACCGCCAGCGGATGCAGCAGCGACAACTCGGGCACCGGCACCGGAGGCGC
>DATNDC010000251.1:0-17276 GCA_035607055.1 Polyangia bacterium | reverse complement strand
CCGAAGTCGAGCACCGCGTTCTTGTAGTTGCGGGTGTACTTGCCGTGCGCGCTCACCACCGGGAACAGGGCGGCCCAGGCTTGCTCGATGTTGGTGTGCGCGGCGGCCAGCTGGGCGCGCGCCACGACGATGCTCTTGTTCGCGCGCTTGGCCATCGCCAGCGCCTCCAGCATCGTGAGGCCGCGTGGCGGGCCGGCCGCCGCCTGGGCGCGGGCGAGCGCCGGCGCCAGGGCGAGCGCCGCCGCGAGCGCGCCGAGCGTGAGCGCCCGCCTCACGGCAGGACCTCGAGCGCGGGCGGCCCGCTGTGCCGTCCATTGCTGGGAACGGCCGCCGGCTCGTGCCTGGGCATGACCTCGTCGGCGCCGGTCTCGGCGTCGGTCCGGGCGCGGAACCCGAGCCGCCCCAGGACCCGGCCGGCCCAGTTGGCCAGGTCGTCGAACAGCGAGTAGGCGACCGGCGTCGCCAGCAGCGTGAGCAGCAGCGAGAGGATCTGGCCGCCCACGACCGGGCCGGCGGTGGCGCGGTTGAACTCGGCGCCGATCCCCTTGGCCGTGAGCAGCGGCAACATGCCGGCCACGAAGGCCATGGTGGTCATCAAGATGGGGCGCAGACGATCGCGGTTGCCGTGCAGGATGGCGTCGAGCCGCGAGTACCCCTCGGCGCGCAGCTGGTTGATGTGGTCGATCTGCAGGATGGAGTTCTTCTTCACCACGCCGAACAGCACCAGCACGCCCAGCATGGTGAAGATGTCCAGGGACTGCCCCAGCATCACCAGCGAGACCAGCGCGAACGGCACCGTCAGCGGCAGCGCCAGCAGGATGGTGATCGGGTGCAGCCAGGACTCGAACTGCGCGGCCAGGATGAGGTACATGAAGATGAACGACATCCCGAAGGCGATGATGAAGGCCTTGCCGGTGCGGGCGATCTCGCGCGACTGCCCGAAGGGCACGAACCGGAACTGCAGGGGGAGGTTCATCTTCTTGACCTCCCGCTCGAGCGCCGCGCCGACCTCGCCGGCGCCGACCCCCGGCGCCGTGTTGGCCAGGAAGGTCACCTGAACCTGGCGCGCGTAGCGATCGATCTTCGACGGCCCCTCGGCGCGCTTCAGATCGACGACGTCGAGCAGCGGCACCGAGCCGACGCGCGCCGACGGCACCGTCAGCTGCGACAGCGCGTCGGGGCTGTTGCGAAAGGCCTCGTCGGCCCGGACCAAAATGTCGTACTCGCGCCCCGCCTCCTCGTAGCGCGACACCTTGACGCCGCCGATCAGGAGCTGCGCCGCCGTCGCCACGTCGGCGACGTTGACGCCCAGGTCGGCGGCCTTGCGGCGGTTGACCGAGGCCACCAGCTCGGGGTTGCCGGTCACCAGCGTCGTGTCGACGTCGACGGCGCCCGGGATCGCCTTGAGCTTGTCGACGATCTCCTTCGAGTACTTGATGATGCCGTTCAGATCGGGGCCGGTCAGGATGTACTGCACCGTCGCCGTGCTGAACGTCCCGCCGCCGAACGCGGCCACCGCCGAGGCGCTGATGCGGTAGTCCTTCGGCTGCTTGGGGACGATCTGGCTGCGCACCCGGTTCTGCAGCTCGTCCTGGGACGCCTTGCGGGCGTCGGGCGGCAGGAGGCGCACGAAGATCGACGCCAGGTTGGGCGTCTGCTGGCTGTTGTCGCCGATGGTCACCAGCGTCGTCGAGACCTCGGGCCAGGCCCTGACCTCGCGCGCTATTCTTTCGGCGGCCAGGTTGGTGGCCGCCAGGCTGGTCCCCTCCGGTGTGCGCAGGCTGATCTCGAACTGCGCCTCGTCGTTCTTGGGCAGGAAGCCCTTGGGGACCGCCTTGGCCAGCGGTCCGATGGCGACGATCGAGCCGACCGCCGCCAGCACCACGATCCAGCGGTGCCGCATGACGAAGGCCAGCACCTTCATGTAGAGGCGCTCGACCGGACGGTAGAACCAGTCGACCAGCCGCTCGAGGGCCGTCTTGGTCCGCTCGCTCTCCGGTCGGGTGTCGAGCCGCAGCCAGCGCGAGGCCAGCATCGGCGTCAGCGTGAAGCTGACGATCAGCGAGATGGCGATGGCGGCGCCCATCGTCAACCCGAAGCTGCGCAGGAAGCGCCCGGGGATGCTGTTCATGAAGGCCACCGGCAGGAAGACCGCCAGCAGCGACAGCGTCGTCGCCAGCACCGCCAGCCCGATCTCCTTGGTGGCGTGGATGGCGGCCGGCATCGGTCGCATCTTCTTCTCGTCGATGAAGCGGAAGATGTTCTCCAGGACGACGATGGCGTCGTCGATGACGATGCCGACCGCCAGCGCCAGCGCCAGCAGCGAGATGGTGTTCAGGGTGAACCCCATCAGCCACATGAGAAGGAACGTCCCGATGATCGAGGTGGGGATGGCCAGCGCGGCGATGATCGTGCTGCGCACGTGGCCGAGGAACAGGAGGACCACCAGCGCTGCCAGAATAGACCCCAGGATCAGGTGCTCGCGGACCGCGTCGACGCTGGTCCGGGTGGTCTCGGTGTTGTCGCGGATGACCTCCAGCTTGTCGCCCGCAGGGAGCGTCCGCTCGATCAGCTTCATGCGCTCGCGGATGGCGTCGACGACCGCCACGCTGTTCTCCCCCGACTGCTTGCGGATGGAGAGGACCACCGCCTCCTTGCCGGCGATGTTGGCGGCGGTGGTCGCCTCCTCCTGACCGTCGATGACGTGCCCGACGTCGCGGATCATGATCGGGTGGTCGTCGACGTTGCGGATGACGATCTCGCCGACGGCCGCCGCGCTCGGCACCCGCCCGCTCACGCGGAAGGTGAGGATCGAGGGCCCGGTGTCGACGGTCCCGCCCGGCGTGCTGACGTTCTGGCTCACGATCGCCCGCTGGACGTCGACGGCGGTCAGCGAGGCGGCGCGCAGCCGCTCCGGGTCGAGCACCACCTGGACCTGCCGCTTGCGCCCGCCGACGATCGACACCTGCCCGACGCCCGAGACGTTCTCCAGCGCCTCGCGGATCTCGTGGTCGGCGTACTCGGTGACCTCGCGAATGGGCCGGGTCGAGCGCAGCGCGAGAAACAGCACCGGCGCCGCGTCGGGATCGAGCTTGCTGATCTCCGGGCTCTTGGTCCCCTCCGGCAGGTCGGCCAGGATGGTCGAGACGTGCTCGCGCACCTCCTGGGCGGCGACGTTGACGTCCTTGTCCAGCAGGAAGCTGACGATGACCTGCGAGACCCCCTCGGTCGACACCGAGCGGAGCTCGTCGATCCCGTTGATGGTGTTGATCGCCTCCTCGATCTTGTCCGACAGCTCGGTGGCGATCTCCTCGGGCGCGGCGCCGGGAAGCTGCGTGACCACCTGGACGACCGGGAGGTCGACGTTGGGGAAGCGGTCGACGTTCAGCTGCTTATAGCCGATGAAGCCGACCACCACGATGAAGAGGATGAGCACCGTCGCGAAGACCGGGCGGCGGACGCAGACGCTAGCGAGCCACTGCATGGCGCGTCTCCTATTGTCCCCGCGCGCTGTCGCGCGCGTTGACCTTCGCGCCGTCGCGCACGTCGGGGGTCAGCTCGGCGACCACCTGCTCGCCCGCCTTGAGGCCGCTCACGATCGGCGTCTTCTCGCCGACCGGCTCGCCCGCCTGGACCAGCCGATCCTCGAGCCGCCCGCTCACGTCGACGAAGACGTGGCGCAGGTTCCCGTCGGCGCGCACGGCCGCCGTGGGGACCGCCGGTAGCTCTTCCTCACCGACCGCCAGCCGCGCGGTGACGAACATCCCGGGCCGCAGATCGTGGTCGTCGTTGGCGAACACCGCCTCCACCACCGAGTCGCGGCTCTGCTTGCGGACGGCCGGTCCGACGTAGCGGATCTTGCCGTGAAACACGTGCCCGCCGCTGTCCCCGGCGGTCCGGAAGTCGACCTGCATGCCCTGCCTGACCAGCGCGACGTCGGCCTCCGGCACGGTGATCTCGACGCGCAGCGAGTCGGTGTTGACCAGCGTGACGACGCGGGTCTCGGCGCGCACATACTCGCCCGCGGTCACCGCCCGCTCGACCACCTCGCCGGAGAACGGCGCGCGGATCTCGGTGTCGTGCAGCGCCTCGGCGGTCAGCGTCTTGCGCGCCTCGGCCGACTCCACCGACCACTTGCTGGTCTGGCACTGCGTCCGGGTCTTGTCGTAGTCGGCCTTGGAGATGGCGCCCTTGTCGTTGAGGCGCTCGACGCGCCCGCAATCGAGCTGGGCCTGCGCCGCCTGGGCCCTGGCCGACTCGGCGTCGGCCGCCGCCTGCGCGGCCTGCGCGGCGACCGCGCGCGCGTCGAGCCGCGCCAGGATCGCGCCCTTCTTCACGTTCGAGCCGCGCTCGACGTAGGTGGCCAGCACCTTGCCCGCCGCGCCCGCCGCCACGTCGGCCTGCTCGGCGCCGATGAGCGAGCCGGAGAGAGTCACCACCCGCGGCGCCTTCAGCGTCTGGGCGGCGACCAGCTTGACGGCGATCGGCGCCGCCTCGGCGTCGCCGCTCCCGGCGGGGGTGGCCTGAGAACGGCTGCAGCCGCCGATTCCCGCTGCCAGGGCGGGCAGCGCGATCGAGAGTGCCCGGGCCCAGGCCCGGAAGGTCATCGCCTTCTTCGTCTGATGTTCCATCGCTTGTTTCATCGCTTTTTCCGCGCAGAGCAAACGGTCGGGGTTGGGGAGTAGTCGTATACGACGATATTTGAGCTTGTCAATCATCAAAAAGGTGGACAATATAGATTCATGAGCTTGCGGAAGATCGCCGACCACGCGCCCGAAACGGCGCCGCCGGAGCTTCGCCCGGAGGAGTCCTGGGCGACGGTCATCGCGCTTTGCTTCAGCGTGCGCGACTGGTGGAGCGCCGTCTGCGCCGAGCTCGATCTGACCCCTTCCCAGGGGATGGCGTTGCGCAGCCTCGATCGCCCGCTGCCCATGAGCACCCTGGCCGACGCGCTCGCCTGCGACGCCTCCAACGTCACCGGGATCGTCGACAAGCTGGAGTCGCGCGGCCTCATCGCCCGCCGCGGCGCGGACAATGACCGCCGGGTGAAGCTGCTGTGCGTGACCGAGCGCGGCCGCTCGCTCCGCGATCGCCTCATCAAGCGGCTGGTGGTCCCGCCGGCGGCGCTGGCCGCGCTCCCGCTCGAGTTCAAGAACCGCCTCACCGCCGCCCTGCGCAAGGTGATCGGCGAGCTCTCGCACATCGTCGATCCCACGCCGGGTGAGGGTCCCCGCCGGGCCGCCCGCGCCGACCGCGGCTGATTCCTGCCCGCCGCGCCTCGCCCCTTTCGCCGCCCCCGAAGGCGAAACTGTCGAAGGCGAAACTACGTGTGGCGATGGGCAATCTGATACCATGAGCTGCTTTTCTCGCGGCCGGTCGGAGCAAGCGCCCGGATCGATTAAAGGAGGCGACACGTGGGTCCGGAACGCAGCGGCTTCCGCTTCAAGCTCGGCGGACTGTCGGCGTTGTTCGTCGTTTCAGCCCTTCCGGCTTCCGGGAAGGCGGCGCCCGCCGCCGCCCCGGCCCCGTTGAATCTGACCGCGCCGCCCCTGCCCGACGCGCCCCCGCCGCCTCCCGAGCCCCCCGAGGAAGTGACGCCGCCGCCCCCGTCGAACACGCCGCCGCTGGTCATCACCGGCTACGTCGACGTCGGGTTCGCCAAGGCGCAAGGGAACGGCACGAGCTTCCCCGCTTCGTGGTACGTCAATAACCCGTACCTCGGGGGACCGGCTGACTACTACGTCGATACGTTCGCCCCGGCGGTGAACTCGCGCGGCGAGGCGGCCGCGATCGGGCCGGCGCCCCCCGGTACGACGATCGGCGGATTCCTGCCGCGCACGGCGGCCATCGGCGGAAAACCATCCTTCCTCATCAATACGGCGGACGTCGATCTTCGTTACACCGCCCCCGAGCTCCCGGTCATGATCTTCACCCGGCTCCAAGTGTTGCCGCGCCTCTACGACTCGCCGATCACGACGCCGCCCACGCCCGACACGAGCGAGGGGTTTCCCGCCGGCGAGTACACGCGGCTCTTCCTCGAGCAAGCCTTCGGCAAGATCAACCCGCTGCCGAGCGCCGAGCTCTCGATCAGCCTCGGCAAGTTCGACTCGGTGTTCGGGATCGAGTACCTCGACAACGAGGCCAACTTCCGGGTCGGCGTGACGCCGTCGCTGCTCGCCCGCTACACGACCGGCCAATCGACCGGCGCCAAGATCTTCTACCGCTACCAAATCATCCCCGCCTCGTCGGCGGTCAGCCTGAACGTGGCGGGGACGAACAGCGGCACCTTCGTCGAGGCGCTGCAGGGGCCGTCGCGCAGCCTGACCGGCCGGCCCATCGTGTCGGGGCGCCTCGGCTACGAGCTGAACCTCCCGCGGATGTCGATCAAGGTCGGCGCCAGCTACGAGAACGGGCCGCGCAACGATCAGACGCTCTCCCCCGACATCCCCGAGATGCTGTACGGGTTCGACCTGCGGGTCGTCCTCCCCACCTTCGTTCTCTCGGGCGAGTACGTGCACGTCGTGGAAGAAGACGCTGGCGAGATCATGGCGCCGGAGCCGGCCAAGCTGGCCGGCTCGGGGGCCTACCCAGAGATCACCGAATTCTACGCGCACGGCTTCTGGGTGCAGGCAGCCGAGGAGCTGCCGCTCGCCATCGACCCCTTCCGCGTCACCCTCTACGGCCGCTACGAGATGCGGCACGCCCAGTTCCCCGACGCCGCGGGCTCGGAGCTGACGGTCGATCGGATCACAGGCGGCCTGAACGTCGGCCTGGGTGAGAGCCTGCAGCTCAAGGCCGAATACCTGGTGAACCGCGAGCTCTCGGGCGCGCCCCAGGTCCCCAACAACGTCTTCACCTCGTCGGCAGTCTGGACCTGGTGAGAGCGCGAGGAACGTCCATGAAGATGAACATGCACAAGACCCTCCTCGGCGCGACGCTGGCGCTCGGCCTCGTCGCGGCGGCGGCGCCGGCCCGGGCGGCCGGCGAGGCGAAGTGGCTGGGCGACGATCTGCCGCTCCCGCTGTCGGTGAAGACGCCGCAGGACATCGGCTTCAAGTCGGCCACCGAGCGCCAGTACCTCATTTTCAACCTGATGGCCGGCGGGAAGCTGGCCTATCAGCGTGGCGACTACCCGACCGCCATCGACAGATGGGAGACGCTGCTGCGGATGCCGGGCCTCGACCCGCAGATCGAGCGCGCCGTGACCCCCTTCCTCGACGACGCGCGCGCCCGACTGGGACCGCCAGGCAAGCCCGGCGCCCACCTCGAGCCGATCCACGAGCCGGAACCGGTCGCCGCACCGGAGGTCGAGGAGAAGCCCGCCCCCGAGGCGACGCACGGACACGACGGCCCACCCCCGCATCACGTGAGCACGGTGACCGTCAGCGGCATGGTGACCGGCGGCGGACAGATCGGCCCAGGCGGCGCCGTCATCTGGCTGCGCCGCCTCGACGGCCCCAGGCCACATGTCTCGCCGGCGCAGAACCAGATCGTCACCCAGCGCGACAAGACGTTCCTGCCCCACGTCCTGGCTGTCCCGGTGGGGACGTCGGTGCAGTTCCGCAACGACGACCGCATCTATCACAACGTTTTTTCCATCGCCAAGCCGAACGAGTTCGACGCCGGCATCCGGGCCACCGGCGCCACCTACTCCAAGACGTTCACCCGCCCCGGCGTGGTCGAGCTGCTGTGCAACATCCACTCCACGATGAACGCCTACGTGCTGGTGGTCGACTCGCCGCTCTACGCCAAGGCGCAGGCCTCCGGGAGCTTCGTGGTTCATGGAGTGCCGCCCGGCCGCTACGAGCTGTCGGCCTGGCACGAGGCCGCCTCGACCATCACCCGCAAGCCGATCACCGTGGGACCGGAGGGGGCGCGCGACGTGGCGGTGTCGGTGGGTGGCGACAAGCGCCCGAGCCCCTTTGTCCCCGACAAATACGGACACAAGAGGCAACCGCAACTGGGGTACTGAGCACTGTAGGTCGAGGCGTAGGAGATGGGACGGCTCAAAACGCGCCCGAGGGCGCTGCCCGCGCCCCTCGGGGCGCGGGCGATCTCGTTGTTGATCTTGGGGCTGACGGCCGCCGCGGCGGTCGTGCTGACCCGGCTCGACCGCGTGCGGACCAGCGAGCGGCTGGTCGACGAAGCCCAGGGCGCGGTTCTGCGCGCCGCCGACGGCGTGCGCACGCAGCTGGGCGCGCTCGAGGTCCAGGTGCAGAACGGGACGGCCAACCCGCGCCTGGTGGCCGCGCTCGACGCCCGCGTCGATCAAGAGACGCTGCGGGATCTTCTCCTCAACGAGCCGTGGTGGGACCCGTTCCGCCGCGCGGTCGACGGCTTCGGCCTCTACACCGACGAGACAGCGGCGGCGGTGACCTCGCGGCTGCCGGACGGCTTCGAGGCGCGCAACCTGGTGCACGACGCGCGCGCCGAGCGCCGGGCCGTCTCCGGGCTGGTGCTGGCCCAAGGGCACGAGACTGCCCAGGTCCTGGCGGTCTCCGTCGCGCCGGTGGCGCTGCAGAGCCGGACCGACTGGCCGCTGATGGTGGCGACCCGCACCCTCGACGTGCGCACGCTGGCCGGGATCGCCGCGCGCGCCGGCGCTTCGGTGGCCGTCACCGACGGGCGCCACCTGCTGGTCGCCGCCGCCCCCGGCGCCTCGGCCGGGCCCGAAGATCTCGGCCTGGCGCCGCTCGAGCAGGCGATCGATCTGCCGGCGCCGGGCGCCGCGCTGTTCGGCGGGGCGGCGGTGGCCGCGCTGCCGCTTCCGGGCGGGCTGCGGATCCTGGCGGGCACCGTCGCGCCGGCGCCCGCGCGCGGCGCCCTGCCGTTGCCAGGCATGGTGTTGGCCGTCGTGGCGATCGGGTTCGTGCTGGCGGTGGGGACCTTCTTCGGCCTCGGCCGGCGACAGCCGGAGGAGCCGGCCATCGACATCATCACCGATTCGGCGGTGACCATGATCGGACGCTACACGCTGGTGAGCCGGATCGGCCTCGGTGGAATGGCCGAGATCTTCGCGGCCGTCACCGCCGGCGAGGGGAACTTCCGCCGCCCGGTGGTGATCAAACGGCTGCGCCCCGAACTGACGGCCGACCCCAACGCCGTCGGGCAGTTCTGCGACGAGGCCAACCTCTTGGCGGCGTTCCACCATCCGAACATCGTCGCCGTGCACGACTTCGGGCGCTGGCAGAACCAGTTCTTCCTGGCCGAGGAGTACGTCCCGGGGCGAGACCTGGGACGGCTCGTCGCCCAGTCGCTGGCGCGCGACCAGCAGGCGCTGCCGCCCGAGATCGTGGCCTACGTGGCGCACGAGATCCTCAAGGCGCTCGACTACGCGCACAACCTGGAGAGCGACCGCGGACGGCCGATGGCGATCGTCCACCGGGACGTCTCGCCGGAGAACGTGGTCGTCTCGCCCGGCGGCGAGGTGAAGCTGCTCGACTTCGGCGTCGTCAAGGCGGCCGAGGGTCGGGTCACCAAGACGGAGATGGGCGTGGTCAAGGGGAACGTCACCTACATGTCCCCCGAGCAGGCGCGCGGACTGGACGTCGACCGGCGCGCCGACCTCTTCTCGCTCGCTCTGGTCATGTATTTCTGCTGCACAGGCCATCCGCTCTACGCCGCCCACACCACCTACGGCCTCCTCATGCAGGCCGGCGCCGGGCCGAGCGGCGACGCGCGCGCCGCCATCCAGCGACTCCCCGAGCCGCTCGGCTCGGTCGTGCAGCGCGCCACCGACGCCGATCTCGACCGCCGCTATCCCAATGCCCGCGAGATGGCCGCCGCTCTCGAGCCGGCCGCCCGGCTGGGCGCCCCGCTGGCCGGCGCGCTGGTGGCGGAGCTGTTCGGGCGCGAGCTCAAGGAAGAAGCCCACCGGCTGGCCAGCTTCCCCCTCGAGGCCCCCCCGGCGACCGCCGCCGCCGCGATCCGCTGAGCCCCGCCCACCCGAACGTCCTGCTCAGCGCAGGATCGCCTCCAGCGCCATCGTCAGCAGGAACCCGGCCACCAGCCCGGCCGAGGCGGTCCCTTCGTTCCCGTGGCTGTGCGACTCGGGAATGATCTCGTTGGAGGTGACATAGGTGAGCGTCCCGCCGGCCAGCGCCAGCACGAACGGCATGGTGGCCACCGCGACGCCCGCCAGCACGTCGCCCAGCACGGCGGCGGCCGGGATCACCAGGCCGGTGAGCCCGACGATCAGGAAGCCCCGCCAGCGCCCCACCCCCTCGTGGCGCAACGGCGCCGACATGACGAGCCCCTCGCAGACGTTCTGCACGCCGATCGCCAGCGCCAGCACGATCCCGAGGTGCGACGTGCGCGGGGCGGCGAAGCCGGCGCCGATCGCCAAGCCCTCCGGGATGCGGTGGAGGCTGAGCGCCCCGACGACGGCGTAGGCGCGGCGCGGGTGGGGCGCGTCGGGCGCGGCCTCCTCGGGCCGGTCGTGCACGTCGTGTCCGGGCTCGTGTCCCAGGTGCTGGTGGTGCCCGCCGGCGTGCTGGTGCGGGATCAGCCGATCCATCGCGGCGGCGATCCCGGCCCCCACCGCGAACCCCGAGATGACCAGCGCGAAGCGCCCGAGGTGTAAGACGCCCCCCTCGTTCACGCCGGAGAGCGCCTCGGCGCAGAGGCCCAGCGTCGCCGCCGCCAGCATGAGCCCGGCGCCCAGCCCCAGAATCCCGTCGTAAACCCGGCGCGGCAGATCGCGTACGAACAGAAACGGCAGCGCGCCCAGACTGGTACACAGGCCCGAGATCGCGGCGGGGAGGGTTCCGGTGCCCAAGATCCGGACACTATAAACCAGGGCTCCGGTCATCCGGTTGACAGCGTCGTCGCGGCGTCGCTACCGTATCGGACCATGGTGATGTGCGGGTCGCGGGCTCGTTTGGTTCTGGTCGTCGCGGCGGCGCTGTCGACGCTCTGCGCGGGATGTGGAGGAGGCGGCGGCCAGGCCGGCACCGGCGGAACGTCGGCGCAGGGTGGTCACGGCGGGACGTCCGGCCTCGGCGGCGCGTCGGGCCTCGGCGGTCACGCCGGAGCGTCGGGCCTCGGCGGCGCGGCCGGGGGCGCCGCGGTTTGCCCCGACGGGGGCGTGCTGGCCGACGGCGGCGCGGTCGACGGCGGCGACGCGGGCGCGCGGTGCGTGCCGCCGCCCGATCCATTCGCCAGCGCGACCCCGCTGGTGGTGGGCGCCGCCCCGACCAACGGCACGCTCGCCGATCCCGCGACGTCCAAGGCCTACTACTCCTTCTCGGGCAGCAAGGGCGAGGTCATCGAGATCGACGCCGCGATCTTCTCCTCGGTGGCGTTCTCGCCCGACCTTCCCGATCTGGTCGCGACCCTCTACGACGCGACCGAAACGCAGATCGCCCGCAACGACGATCCCTGGCCCCGCACCTCGAACGTGCCGGCGCTCTACACGGTCCTGCCGGCGACCGGGACCTACTACCTGGTCGTCGGCGACTGCAACGCGGTGTTCGGCGCGGCCGGCAATTGCGCCTCGGCGAGCGCGATCGCGTTTCCCCAGTACACCATCGCCGTCCACGATCTCGATCTGAGCGCGCCCGACATCAGCAAGGAGGGGGCCGAACCCGGCAATGACAGCGCCAGCGGGGCCGCCACCATCGCGTACAGCAAGGCCGGTGGAACGAGCTACGTGCCCTCGTTACTCGTGGGCGCCTTCCAGAGCGGCACGGACACGGACACTTACACCTTCACGGTCCCGACCGATGCCCCGGTCGCCTCGGGCGGGCGGGCTCGGGCCGACTTCTGGATCCTCCCGGGCGGCAAGAACGGCGACGGCTCGACGGCGACCGTGGGCAAGGCGTTCATCGTCGACGCCAGCGACACGAGCGGCGCGGTCCTCGACCAGATCGACGGCACGCAATACGGCAGCGGCCGCCCGGGAACGCCCACCGGTCCCGCCAAGCTCTCGGCGCCAGTCACGCTCGGCCACGCTTACAACCTGGTCATCCAGCATTCCGCGCAGGCGGCGGGCAGCAACGATTTCTATTTCATCTGGCACGCCGGTGGAACGGACGTCGATTCGGGAAGCCTGGAGTTCGACCTCAATGGCTCAAACGACACCATCAACACCGGCAGCAGCCTCGACGGCACCTTCAACGACAACGGCACCTACACGTACATCCTCGACGCCGACATCAGCCCGCCGATCACCGATGTGGACTTCACCGTCCTGAACATCAACCAGCCGACGGTCCTCAGCGGGTCGTGCAAGGCCAAGCGGGAGGGGAGCGGCATCCTCGGCCTCAGCTACCAGCTGCTCGACAAGACCAGCGCGGCGGTCATCGCCTCCCAGACCGAGTCGGCGACCTCCGATCTCGGCCTCAGCGCCAGCGTCCCCTCGGGCGACACCGTGGTCTTGAAAGTCAGCGCGACCGGCCAATCCGCGACGGTGACCGACACCTCGTACGTCTGCCGGTTCGACACCGCGCCCTGACCCTCCCCCGCGCGCGATGCCCACCGCCGCAACGCCGACGACCGTCTACTTGGCGCTGGGATCGAACCTCGGCGATCGCGCCGGCGCGATCGGGCGGGCGCTCGACCTGCTCGCGGCGCGGGGCGTGGCGGTGGTCGCGCGCTCACCCCTCTACGAGACCGATCCGGTCACCCCCGATCCGCAGCCCGCGTACCTCAACGCGGCCGTCCGCGCCGAGACGGCGCTGCCGGCGCGCGCGCTGCTGGCTGTCTGCCTGGAGGTCGAGCAGGCGCTCGGCCGCCAGCGCCCCCCGGGACGGACCGCCGCCCCCCGCGAGATCGACATCGACCTCTTGCTCTACGGCGCGGCGGTGCTCGACGAGCCTCCCGCGCTGCTGGTCCCCCACCCGCGGCTTTCGGAGCGGCCGTTCGTGCGGATCCCTTTGGCAGACGTGGCCGCGCCGGGGCTGCGCCACCCGGTGACCGGCGCACCGCTCGACCGCGCGGCGCCCGATCCCTCGGTCAGGTTGCGGTCAGAGTCCTAGCCGGCGCTTGAAGTCGGCGATGGTGTTGGAGAGCCCCTCTTCGAGCGAGACCTTCGGCCCCCAGCCGCCGAGCAGCTTCTCGGCGCGCGTGATGTCGGGCTTGCGGCGAGTCGGATCGTCCTTGGGCAAGGGCGCCTTGATGATCTCCGACTTCGACTTGGTGAGGCGGCGGATCATCTCGGCCAGCTCTAACACCGTCGTCTCGCGCGGGTTCCCGATGTTGACCGGGTCCGAGCCGTGCTCGCTGGCCATGAGCCGGGTGAAGCCCTCGATCAGATCGGTGGCGTAGCAGAACGAGCGCGTCTGCTGCCCCTCGCCGTAGATGGTGATCGGCTCGTTCCGCAGCGCCTGGACCACGAAGTTCGAGACCACGCGCCCATCGTTCTCGTGCATGCGCGGCCCGTAGGTGTTGAAGATGCGGACGATGCGCACCTCGACGGAGTACTGCCGCGCGTAGGAGACGGCCAGCGCCTCGGCGCAGCGCTTCCCCTCGTCGTAGCAGGCGCGTGGGCCGATGGGGTTGACGTTGCCCCAGTAGGTCTCCTGCTGCGGGTGCTCGATCGGATCGCCGTACACCTCGGAAGTGGAGGCGATGAGGATGCGGGCCCGAACCTCGCGCGCGAGGTCGAGCATGTTGAGCGTCCCCTCGACGGCCGTGCGGATGGTCCGCACCGGGTTGCGCTGGTAGTGGATGGGCGAGGCCGGGCAAGCGAGGTGGTAGACCTGATCCACCTCCATCGTGATCGGCTCGGTGACGTCGTGGCGCACCAACTCGAACCGATGGTCGTCGAGCAGGTGCTCGATGTTGGCGCGCGCGCCGGTGAAGAAGTTGTCGAGGCACACCACCTCGTGTCCGTCCTTGAGGAGGCGCTCGCAGAGATGGGAGCCGAGGAAGCCCGAACCGCCACTGACCAGGATCCGTTGACGCGACATGCGCACATTCATACCGCGGCCGGGCGATATCGCAAAGCCGGCGGCGGGTTCGGCCGCCGCCCGAACTGGCGGTCGAACTGGCGCCTCTGGGCGTCCGTGATACCATCGGGCCCATGGCCGAAGTCGCCGAGGAACGCCGCGGGGGGCCGCGAATCCCGATCGAGATGTGGGTCGAGGAGACGACCGGATCGGAGCGCTATTTCCGGCGCGCCGGGAATCTCTCGCGCGGCGGCCTGCGCCTCGAGCACACCATCCCGCTCCCCATCGGGACCCACGTGAACCTGACCTTCACGCTGCCGGGGGACAAGGCGCCGATCGAGGTGACCGGCGAGATCGTCTCCGCCGCCGCGCCCGAGGATCTTCGCATGGGCGTGAAGTTCACCAACCTCGGCGAAGAAGCCCGCTCCAAGATCGAGGCTTTTCTGGCTCGCGCCGGCGCCTGAGGCGACGCTGTCGGCTCGCCCGGCGGCCTGATGCCGGGCTCGCCCGACCCGACGCACCCGGAAACGGCTGAGCCTCGCCCGGCCCCCAGGCGCCCCCCCATTTACGAAGGCGGCGCGCTCGTTCTAAGTTACCGGTCGCATCATGATTCGCCGGTTTTTGGCTGCCGCTGCCCTGGTCTTGGTTCCGGCCCTCGCCGCATCCGCTGGCGCGAAAGAAGATCCCAAGCCGCTCGAGCCGGCGGCTTCGATCAAACCCCAAGGGGGCGAGGGATACTTCGACGAAGTGTTCGGGCTCGACGACGCGGGGAAGAACCTGGCGGTCATCCGCACCGACAACGCCACCTTCGCCAAGATCGAAACCTACGACCTGACGGCGCAGCCGCCCAAGCTGACTGCGTCGTTCGATCCCCCGAACAAGAATCTGATCATCACCCGCATCGAGCTGCTGCCGCCGGGCAAGGGGATGGTGCTCATCGGGCGCGAGAAGCCGGACGACAGCGCGCCCCTCACCGCCTTCCTCGTCGATGCGACGGGTAAGGTCACCGTCAAGATCGGGCCGGCCACCGCCTTCGAGCGTCCGCCCGAGGACGGGACGCCGCGCGCCGGAATGCTGGTGGCGTTCGATCGCAAGATGAGCGGGCACGGCGCCGAGGGCACCTACACGGTCACACCCTACGCGCTCGCGACCCTGGCGCCGTCCGGCAAGGCGCGCGTCTACCGGACCGACGTGGCGGGCGAGCTCAAGGGGCCCGGGGTGCGGCTCATCGGCTTTTACGACGCCTACACCCGCCTGCTGGGGGAGCGCCCCGGCGCGTACGACAAGGCCTCCGACATGCGCCAGCCGCCCAAGAAGGCCGTGATCGACGCGCTGACCGGCAAGACCACGGCGGAAACGCAGATCACCGACCCGGTCGGCTGGGCCGTGACCGGGCAGCTCCGGCGCGACCACCCCGGGCAGTCGCTGTTCGTCGACCTCAATCAGGACGGCTCGGGTGTCGATGTGATCGATGCGATGGGGAAGAAGGTCCCGGCCGCGCTGTCGGTCCCGTTCCGTCTCTACGACCCCAAGACCCTCCACTACGAGGAGGGCCCGGCGCCCGGCCACCTGACGTTCGGACTGGCGGTCGATCCGCTCAACCCCGACGCGGTCAAGCGTCAGAAGCCGGCCATGCCGATGCTCGACCTCTATGCGGCCGACACGGCGGACGGCGCCGTCAAGGCGCGCGGCCGGGTGTTCACCCCTCGCCCGGTCACCTATCGGCTCCGCGCGGAGACGCTGGTGCTGCTCAAGCGGTTCAAGAGCTTCGCTCGGGGGGGCGATGAGCTGCAGGTCTTCGAGCTGCGTTAGCGCGCTGGCGCTGGCGCTCGCGCTGCTCCCTGCCTGCACACAGGTCCGCGGGCGCAAACGGATCCAGGAGGCGAACGAGCTCTACCGGCGCGGCAGGTACGCGGAGGCGGTGGCGCTCTACCGGCAGGCGGAGGCGCTGGTCCCGAACCTGCCGGTGCTCTGGCTGAACGAGGGCTACACCTGCCGCCAGCTCATCGCGCCGGGCGCCGAGGACGCGGAGAGCCACGCCGCCGCCGCCTGCGCGCTCACCGCCTTTCGCCGCCTGGGCGAGCTTCAGCCCCAGGATCCGCGCGCGGCGGAGCTGACGCTGCAGACGCTGTTCGACGCCCAGGACTATCCGGCGCTGGAGAAGGCGTTCCTGGCCCGCCACGAAAAGGCGCCCGAGGACCTCGACGCCGTGCGCGGGCTGCAGGACGTCTACTTCAAATGGGGGAAGTGGGCCGAGGCGCTCGAGTGGTCGAAGCGGGCCGCGGCCTTGCGTCCGGACGACGCCGAGGCGCAATACGGCGTGGGGACGTTCGTCTGGCAGATCCTCTCCACCCACGGCGGCGGCACGCCGATGGCCGGCTACAGCCCCTGGCCCGAGGTCTCGCCGACCTCGGGCACGTCGATGCTCGTCAAGCCGCCCGCGAACGCGGCCGACGACGTCACCGGCGAGGCGCGCGTGGCGCTGGCCGATCAGGGGATCGCCTATCTGCAGAAGGCGCTCGCCCGCCGGCCGCGCTACCCCGAGGCGATGACCTACCTGGCGCTGCTCTGGCGGCAGAAGTCGTTCGCCTTCTTCGACGATCCGATCGCCTGGCAAGGGGCGGTCGACGAGGCCGACACCTGGCAACAGAAGGCCGGCGAGATCATCAACTCCGGGGACCCTCGAAGGGTCCCCGCTCCCCCCCGCGATGGACTCCGCCAAGCAGAGCTTGGCTCCGTCCACGCGATCGCGCGAAAGTTTTGACCGGTGGCGTTCGAGGCCTTTCGCGCGGAGTCCCGGGCGCGCCCGCGGCGCGGGCGGCTGATGGTCGCGGTGTCCGTCGCGTTCCACGCGCTGTTGCTGACGGCCGGGGTCGCCTATTCGTTCTGGCACGTCGACGAGCTGACGCCGCCGTCGGTGAAGGTGACGTTCCTTTCGTCGGCGCCCCCCCCACCCCCGCCCCCTCCGCCCGCCGGCGGCGGCGGCGCGGCTCGCAAGAAGGTCGCGCAGAAGCCGAAGACGGCGAAGGTGCCCGATCTGGTCCAGCCGCGCGAGACGCCGCCGGAAGAGACGCCGAAGGAGACCAGGCCCGACCCCTCCGACGGGCCGGGCGAGCATGGCGGGGTCAAGGGCGGCGTCATCGGCGGCACCATCGGCGGGACGATCGGCGGCACCATCGGCGGGACGATCGGGGGGCAGATCGGCGGGGTCAAAGGAGGCGTCGTCGGCGGGACGGTGGGGGGAAAGGGACCGGCAAGGAAGTACCTGCAGGACAACCTCGGGGCGCTGCAGAAGGAGTCGGGGGAGATGCCCGAGCTGCCCCCTTCGCTCAACCGTGCCGGCGCAAGCTATCTGGTGATCGCCCAGATCTGCGTGACCCGGGCCGG
>DATNDC010000106.1:0-23848 GCA_035607055.1 Polyangia bacterium | reverse complement strand
AGCAGCGGGCCCTCGCCCTTCTCCAGGTGGCGGAAGATGGTGCGCGGGTCGACGCCCAGGTCGCGCGCGGTCTTGGTGCGGTTGCCGTTGTTGAGCGTCAGGATCTCGTTGATGTACTCGCGCTGGAACTTCTCCTTGGCGTCGGCGAGCGGCAGGATGGGGGGGAGATCGTCGGGAGAAAGGTCGAAGTCCTCGGGGCCGAGCAGCGCGCGGTCGGCCAGCACGACCGCCTTCTTGATCCGGTTCTCGAGCTCGCGGATGTTGCCCGGCCAGCGGTGGCGCTTGATGGCGGCGATGGCGTTGGGGGTGAGCCCGCGGACCCGACCGCCGTACTCCGGCGCGTAGCGCCCCACCATGTAGCGCGCCAGGACCACGATGTCGTCGCCGCGATCGTGCAGCGGCGGCAGGTGCAGGTGCACCACGTTCAGTCGGTAGTAGAGATCCTCGCGGAACCGGCCCGCCTTCATCTCGACCTCCAGGTCGCGGTTGGTGGCGGCGACGATGCGGATGTCGATCGTCTCCGGGCGCGTGTCGCCCACGCGCACCACCACCTTCTCCTGCAGCGCGCGCAGGATCTTCACTTGAAGGCCCAGCGGCATCTCGCCGATCTCGTCGAGGAACAGCGTCCCGTGGTCGGCCGACTGGAAGCGGCCCAGCTTGTTGCCGACCGCGCCGGTGAAGGCGCCGCGCACGTGGCCGAACAGCTCCGACTGGAGCAGGTTCTCGGGGATGGCGCCGCAGTTGATGGTGACGAAGGGATGCTTGGCACGTGGAGACCGGCTGTGGAGCTCGCGCGCGATGAGCTCCTTGCCGGTCCCCGTCTCGCCGGTGATGAGCACCGAGATGTCGGTGGCCGCCACCTTCTGGACCTTGCGGAAGATCTCCTGCATGCGCGGCGACGAGCCGAGGATCTCGCCGAAGCGGATCTGCTCGATGCGCGCCTCGAGCGAGCGGTTGTCGAGCTTGAGCTCGTTGACCAGGAGGGCGTTGCGCACCAGCAGCGAGGCCTGCGCGGCGAAGACCGAGAGGACCTCCAGGTGGGGGCGCGAGAAGAGCTCGGCCACGTTGTCGTTGCCGACGTAGATGACCCCCAGCATGTTGCCGCGCTCGAGCAGCGGCACGCACATCACCGAGGTGAGCTTGAGGTTGACCACCGAGAGCGAGTTCTTGAATGACTCGTCGTGGAGCGCGTCCGAGATGATGAGCGGCTCCTTGGTCTTGATGACGTGCGCCAGGATCGAGTCGGAGAGCTGGCTGACCGCGTCCGAGATCGTCTCCCGCCGCAGGTTGCGCGCCGCCTTGACCACCGGCTCGCCCGACTCCATCAGCACCAGGAAGCCCTTGTCGGCGTTGGAGACCTGGATCATGACGTCCAGCAGCTGGTCGACCAGCGTCGGCAGGTCGTAGCTCTGCATCAGCTTGCCGCTGAACTCGTACAGCTTCTTGTAAGAGGCGAGCTCCGTGGCGTCGTCGCCGCCAGACGATTGTTCGGCGCCCGGCTGGTCGTAGAGCGAGAACTCCAGCTCGACGGCGCCGATCCGGATCCGGTCGTCGTGCGCCAGCTTCTGCTTGGTGCGCTTGCGTCCGTTGACGAAGATCTCGGCGTCGCGGTCGGTGGCCGCCAGGTTGAACTCTCGGCCGTCGAAGTGGATGTGCGCCGGGCTGTCCGACAACGACGGATCGGGGAGCACCACGTCGGCCTCGTCGCCGCGGCCCAGCGAGGTGAGCTTCTTGTGGATCCGGTAGACCTTCGTCCCCTGTCCGGGAAGCTGGATTTTGAGTGTCGCCATGTCGGTCCTTTCAGAAGCGGAGTGCGGCCGAGAGCCCGTACGGCGTCAGGCCGAGTTGCAAAGCGGGCGCCGGCGGCGCGGGGGCCGGCTCCGTCAACAAGACGTCGCGCTGGTAGTGCCGGACGGCGTCGATCACGCCCCAGAGGGCCGCCCCGAAGAACAGCCCCCCGGAGATGACCTGCAGGCGCAACAGATTGCGGGACGTGTCCTCCTGCGAGTGGTCGATGTCCGTGGCCGGGCAGGAGCCGGTGGCGGTCGTCCCCGGCTGCAGGTTGCACTGTCGGTAGGGATGGGCGCCGTAGAGCGCGAAGTTGGCCGCGAAGGCGCCCACGGAGATCGCCGCCAGGCCCGCCTCCAGCCCGAAGAACAGCCAGCCTTTGCGGCGCTGGCCGTTCTGGAACTGCCCCGCGCCGAAGGGGATGAAGTTGAGCAGGTACGAGTGCCGCTCGTAGCGCAGGACCGTCGTCGGTCCGTGCAGCCGCGCCTCGCGCTTGAGGCGCGCGGCGAGCTCATCGTCGCGTTTCTTGCGGCGGCTCTCGATGGCGGCGATCTCGCCCTCTTCTTCTTTGACCACCGCGTTGAAGGCGTCGACCACTTGCTGCGGATCGAGGAGCGGATCGAAGCGGTAGTCGGGGCGCAGCTCGAGCAGCTTGTGGAACTCGCGCTTGGCCTCGTCGGGCTGGCTGGTGAAGAGGTACGCCACGCCGAGCATCCGGTGCGCCTGGACCACCTCGCCCTCGCTGTCCAGCAGGGTCTCGGGGTAGAGCAGCGGATGCAGGATCTCGATCGCCCGCTTGTACTCGGCGCGACCGAAGGCGGTCCGCCCGCGCTCGAACGACTCGCGCGCGGTCGGGCCCGGCGCCTGTTTCGCCGCGGGCGCCGTCGCCAGCAGCGCGCTCGCCAGCGCGACAAGAAGGCCGAGGTTCATTCGGACGCGGCGCCTGCCTTCAGCTTCACGAGGTGGGTCAGCCGCTGGCCGGCGCGCACGCGCAGCTTCTCCGTGGCGAAGGTGGCGCCCGCGTCGACGGCGATCTCGATCTCCTTGCTCGAGTCGTCGTCGGTGAAGAAGGGGACGTCGATCTCCTCGCCGGGCCGCCCGGCGGCCGCGGCCACCTTGCGGTTGGGATCGCTCACCAGCACGCGCGCCGTGGCCACCACGGGGTCCGTCGTCACCACCAGGTGCGCCGGCCGCCACTTGAGGCGGCGGGCGATGATCGCGTCGGGCGGCAGTGGCCGATCGGGGCCGACGTCCACCCGCTCGACGAAGCAGCAGCCGCTGGGGCTTCGCAGCTCGATCACGTGATCGCCGGTCCAGGGGACACCGATGGTCGTGTGGTCGGGCGCGTAGGCGAACTGTCGCTTCCCGTCCAGGTAGACGTCCACGTTTTGCGGTGTCGGCCCGAGCGTAAACGTCCGGATCGATCCCGGTGGCGCGGGGCGGTCGGCTGGCGGCGGCGCGGTGCGCGGCTCGAGGCGTGCCTCTTCGCGCGCATGCGCTGCGCGAGCGGGGGCCCCGGCGAGGAGATGCTTGGCCGGTGGTTGCGGCGCCGCCAGGACCACGGCGGCGGGGAGCGCGGCGCCGGCCGGTGTGGCCGGCGTGGCTCCGGCGGGCGGCGGGCTGGGCGCGGCGGGCGGCGCGACGACCGGTGCAGGCGCCGCCAGGCGCGCCGGCGACCAGGGATGGCGGAGCGCGGCCCAGCCGCCCCCGAGCACGAGGGCGGCCACGCCGACGCCGGCCAGCGCGCGCCGGATCCGGCGGCGCCCTTCGAGGCGCCCGAGCGCCGCCGTCACCGCGGCGTTCTCCGGATCGAAGGCCAGCACGCGGTTCCACAGCTCCATCGCCTTCGCGCGGCGCCCCTCGCCGAGCTGACGCTCGGCGGAGGCGGTCAGCGCCGCCGCGAGCCGCTTGGGCAGCGCTCGCTCGTATTCCGCCGGATCGGCGAAGTAGGCCCGCAGCTCCCCGCGAACCTCGCCGAGCCCCGCCTCGGTCAAATAGCCGAGGAGGTCGTCACACAGCGGGCCGACGTCGGGATAGCGGTCGTCGGGGCGGCGGGCCAGCGCCCGGGTGATGATCCGCGCCAGCACCTGGTCGACGCCCCGCCCGACGGTACGCGGGTCGGCGAACTTCCCCTCGGCGATCCGGCGCAGCACCTCGTGGGGGTTCTTGCCGGCGAACGGCAGCTCGCCCGTCGCCAGGAGGTAGAGCATGATGCCCACCGAGAAGACGTCGGTCCGGAAGTCGAGCGGCTTGCCCTCGATGATCTCCGGCGCCATGTAGGCCGGCGAGCCGAGCAGCTGTCCGGTGACGGTCATCCGCTGGAAGTCGAGGACCTGAGCGATCCCGAAGTCCATCAGCTTGATGAGCCCGTCCTTCCGGATCATGACGTTCTCGGGCTTGACGTCGCGGTGGATGACGCCGACGGCGTGCGCGTGCCCCAGCGCGTGGCAGACCTCCACGGAGATGAGCGCCGCCAGCTCGGAGAAGCCGAGCGGGTGCCCGGTCAGGTACTGCTTGAGCGTCTGCCCGTCGATGAACTCGGTGACGATGTACGAGCTCGCCGACCCCGCCCCCGAGTAGTCGAAGATCTCCAGGATGTTCTCGTGCCGCAGCTTGGCCACCGCTTGCGCCTCTCGCTCGAGGCGCGCCCTGGAATCGGGCTCACCAGCCAGGTGCTGGTGGAGGATCTTGATCGCGACCTCTCGTTTGAGAGTCTCATCCTGCGCGCGATACACGACCGCCATGCCACCTTGGCCCACCTCTTCGATGAGCTTGTACCGATCGGGAACGCGGGCCTTCTCCATCCGTCACCCTGACGAACGTGTCATAGGTCCAAGCTACAGCCGAGATATTACGCGGTCTTGCTGGGCGGCAGCAAGCGGCGAGACTCTGGCTCGGCTGTCAGGCGAGCGATATTACTCTCACACCTCGATCGCCAGGGGAGGCCGGGCTTCCGTCACGCCTGGTCGGCGTTGACGCCCCCGGTCTCGACCGGATGGGCCAGGAAGAAGGGGAGGGCCACGCTCATGAGGTCGAGCTCGGGGTCGAGCTGCTTGCCGATCCCTTCGGTGACCGCGATTGCGATGTTCACGATGGTGAAGGTGGGGTTCACCCGCACCCGGTGGCGGCGCAGGATCCCCAGCATGTCGAGCAGGACCTTACCGACCTGGACCTGGCCCAGGCGATACCCCCAGTAGCGGCCGACGAACTCGATGATCGCCGCCCGGTAGCGCTCGAAGGCCTCGGGATCGCGCGCCTCGCCGGCGCTCTCCGACATCCCGTACATGATGTGGGCCATGGCGTCGCCGTCGCGCTGGGCCCAGGCGGCGAAGAACCTGGCGAACCCTTTGCGGTGCGGCTCGTCGAGATCGCCGACCAGCCCGAGATCCAGCAGCGCCAGCTTGTCGTCGGGGGTGATGAAGATGTTCCCGGGGTGGAGATCGGCGTGTACGAACCCGTCCTCGAAGATCATCTTGAGGAGCATGCCGAGGCCGAGGCGGGCCACCCGCTTCGGATCCGAGCGCGTGGCCGGGGTGGAGAGGATCTTGGTCCCCTCGATGAAGCTCATGGTCAGGATCCGCTCGGTGGAGAGCGGCTCGACCACCTCGGGGAAGACGATCTCCGGGCGGTCCCGGAAGTTGTGGCGGAAGCGGCGGTTGTTGGCCGCCTCGATCCGGAAGTCGAGCTGGGCGAAGATCGCGCGCCCGAACTCCTCGACGGCCGCCACCGGCGCCAGCGTCGAGATCGAGGGGATCAGGTTGAGCAGGCGCGCCCCCTGGCGCATGACCACCAGATCGAAGGCGCAGAGCTCGACCACGTTGGGGCGGCGGACTTTGACCGCCACGATGCGCCCGTCGGCGAGCCGCGCCTTGTGGACCTGCGACACGGACGCCGAAGCCAGCGGCACCGGCGCGAACTCGGCGTAGAGCGTGGCCAGCGGCCGGCCCAGATCCCCCTCGACGGTCCGCACCACGTCTTCGAACGGAAAGGGCCCGACGTGGTCCTGCAGCTCGGCGAGCGCGTTCGAGACGTACTCCGGGAGCAGGTCGGGGCGGGTGCTCATGATCTGCCCGACCTTGATGAAGGTGGCGCCCAGCTCGCGAAACAGATCGACGACCACCCGCCCCAGCCAGGCCCGGCGGCGCTCCCGCCCGGCCCGCCGCAGCCAGAGCAGCACCCACCCGATCCAGAGCCGGGTCCAGTGCTTGCCCACGCGGGCCCAGATCCCCGCGGCGCGCGCCGCCAGACGCCAGCGGGAGAGAGGCTTCGCGGCCATCACCGAAAGTCTATACTATCTGTCACGATGAGCGTGTCGTCGTCGGCTCCCCCGGATTCCCAAAGCCTGGAGGTGGCGGAGGGCTCGGGCCCCGCCCTGGCGGCCAAGGTCGCCGACCTGCGCAAAGACGAGCCTCGGAGCGCCGTGGAGATGTGGCGGCGGCGCGTGGCCAAGAGCGCGTCGGCGCCCGCTTTTCGCTACTACGCGCCAGAGGGACAGGCAGCCTGGAAGACGATGACCTTCGGCGAGGCGGACGCCGCCGCGCGAGAGATCGCCGCCGGCCTCGTGGCGGGCGGGGTCGTCCCCGGCGATCGGGTCTGCCTGCTGGCCCAGACCCGGGTCGAGTGGGCGCTGTGCGACGTCGCCATCTTGCTGGCGGGCGCGGTCACGGTGCCGATCTACGCCTCCAACACCGCCGAGCAGTCCGAGTTCATCATCCGCGACGCCGGCGCCAAAATGGTCATCGTCGAGGACGGCGGGCAGCGGGACAAGCTGCTGCCGCTGCGCGATCGGCTCTTCACGGTCACCCGCATGATCCAGATCGACCGGGCCGACGGCGACGTCGCGGGCGGCGACTTCGTGCAGGCGCTGGCGGCGCTCCGCGCGGCCGGGCGCGCCTGGCTCGGGGCGCACGCGGCCGAGCTCGACGCCCGGGCGGCCACGGCGGGCCCGGAGTCGATGTTCACCATCGTCTACACCTCCGGGACGACCGGGACCCCCAAGGGGGTGGTGCTGACGCACGAGAACCTCACCTCCTCGATCTGCAGCGTCGTGCGAGCCCTGCACCTGGCGGAGGTGGACACCCAGTATCTGTTCCTGCCGCTGGCCCACATCCTGGCGCGGCAGACGGTCTGGGCGGGCTTCGAGGTCGGCTTCATGACGGCGTTCTCGCGCGGGACCGCCCAAATCCGCGAGGACCTGGCGGTCGTGCGCCCGACCTTCATGGCGGGCGTGCCGCGCATCTTCGAGAAGTTCTACGCCGGCGTGACCGCGGCGATGAAGCAAGGGTCGGCGCTCAAGCAGTCGCTCGCCGCCTGGGGCCTCCGCTCGGGCACCCGGTACGCCACCGCGCTGCGCGCCGGGAAGCCGGCGGGCGGGCTCGGCCACTGGCTGGCCGACAGGCTGGTGCTCTCCAAGCTGCGCGCGCGGCTGGGCCTCGATCGCTGCCGCTTCCTGATCTCGGGCGGGGCGCCGCTGGCGGCGGAGATCGCGGAGTTCTTCCACGCCACCGGGCTCCTCATCATCGAGGGCTGGGGGCTGACCGAGACGACCTCCGGGATCTTCGTCAACCGGCTCGACCGCTACCGCTTCGGCACCGTGGGCCCGGCGACCGATCTCGTCGAGGCGAAGATCGCCGACGACGGCGAGATCCTGGTGCGGGGCGCGCCGGTCTTCCGCCAGTACTACAACAACCCCGCGGCCACCGCCGAGGCGGTCGAGCCCGACGGCTGGTTCCACACCGGCGACATCGGCGTCTTCGAGGACGGCTTCCTGCGCATCACCGACCGCAAGAAGGACCTCATCGTCACCGCCGGGGGCAAGAAGGTGGCGCCGCAACCGATCGAGAACGCGCTCAAGGCGACCTCGCCGCTGCTCGCGCAGGTGATCGTCTACGGCGACAAGCGCCCGTATTGCGTGGCGCTGGTGACGCTCTCCGAGGAGGCGACGAAGCGGTTCGGCCCGGGCGCGCCCGACTCGGCCGACGTCAAGGCGGCGCTGCAGAAGGACTTCGACGCCGTCAACGCCAAGCTGGCCTCGTTCGAGAGCATCAAGCGCTTCGCCGTCCTCCCCCACGAGCTGACCGAGGCCGCGGGCGAGCTGACGCCCAAGCTGTCGATCAAGCGCAAGGTGGTCGTCGAGAAGTATCGCCAGGTCCTGGAAGGCCTCTACCAGAACCACGGTTCCCACGCCGACTGAGGGGCGGGCGCGGGCTCAGCGCGCGCCCGCCGACCGGCCACGCCGAGCCTTCGGCGAAGAGAGGCGCCGTTGCTCGCGCCGGCCGAGCTTGTTGCCGTGCTTGGCGCGGTTCGCGCTTCCCCGCGTCGACTTGCGAGACGGGCGAGAGCGGGCCGAGCCCTCGAGCGCCGCGGTCGCCTTCGGCGCGCGCCGTTTGCGGTTCCGGACGGCGGTCGACGGCGCGGCTCGCGTGACGCTTGCGCCGCGCGCGCCGCGCCGACCCTTTCGCCCGTGCGCCACGGTGGGGGCCTGCATCGGGCCGAGGCGACCCCGCTCGCGGCCCCGGCCGATCGCGCGCCTGACCGCGCGCTCGACGCGCAGGCTGGCGCGATCGAAGGACAGGCGCGGGTTCGCCGCCAGCTCCGTGACGACCACGCTCGGCAGATCGCCGATGACGGCCTTGATGCTGCACGCGACGTCGATCCCGCCGCGCGGGCCGTTGACGTCCTCGAATCGAACGCTGAGTCGCTCGATGCGCGGCGCGAACTTGCCGAGGCGCCACCCGAGACGCTGATGGATCCGCGCGCGGAGCTCGGGATCGACCGCGACACCGGACGTCCGTACGGCGAGCGGCGTCTCCGGCGCCCAGGTGCGGCCGGCCGTGCGGCGCTCGGCGCGCGCGACGGTGCCCGCGAATGGCGAACGCTTGATCGACCGCCCCGACTTCGCCATTTCAACCACCTCGCTCTGAAGATGGGGCTCCGTGAGGGCTGACCGCGCCCCATCCTCGTAGGGCGTTCCAGGAAAGCGCGCCTGACCCGGCCCCGGGTGCGGCGCTCAGGGGCGGAAGCTGCGGAGCTCGACGAGCAAGGCGGCGAGGAGGCCGCGCAGGCGGTCGAAGCCAGGTTCGACGACGGTGAACGCCTCTTCGTCCATGTAGAGGTCGCGCCGCATCTCGATCTGGATGGCGTGGATGTTCTCCGCCGGCCGCCCGTGGTGCGCGGTGATGAAACCGCCCTTGTAGGGCTCGTTGGGGCGCACCGTGAGGCCCGCGGCCTCGAAGTGGCGCACGACCAGCGCGCGTAGGGCGGGGGAGCAGGTCGTCCCCTCGCGATCGCCGGGGACGATCTGCGCGCGCACGCGGCCGGTGTCGGTGTGGCCCAGGCGGCCGCGGGAGGGCATCGAGTGGCCGTCGACGAGCAGCGCGAACCCGAACCGGTCGCGGGCGCGGGCCAGCGCCCGGTCGAGCGCCTCGTGGTAGGCGGTGTGAATCGCGGTGCGCCCGCTCCACTCACGCAGCGTGAGCGGCCGCGCCAGGGCGGGCGCGCCCGTGGTGGTGACCGCCCAGATGAAGCCGCGCCCGTCGGCGTTGCGGGGGCTCGGGTGCTCGGGGACCGCGCCCGGCGCCACGTCGTCCGGGTCGCGGTTCAGATCGCAGACGAAGCGCGAGAGCTGCGCCGCCACGTAGGTCTCGGGCCCCTCCGGCTCGGCGATCCGGTAGAGGCGATCCACGTAGAGGTCGGCGTCGCCGCGCACGTCGAGCTCGGGGGTGAGCGTCTCCTCGAACCCCGTCGTGCGCACGCCGGCGTGCGGGACGCTGACCACCACCGGTGTGGTCGGCTCGGCCGCTGTGCGCGTGGTGAACGCGCCCTCCACGATTCCCAACATCGCCGCCTCACTTTCTAGCATGGCTAAAAGGTCATGTTGTAGCCGAGATCGGCGCAGAGACCGGCGCTGTTGCCGGTGATCTGGTCGCCCGCCGACGTCCGCCCGAGATCGATGAGGAGGTACCGAACCCCGAGGCCCAGCACCCCCGGTCGAAGCGGATAGGTGATCTCGGCGCCGCCTCCGACGGCAGGCGCGTTCACGATCGCCGTATCGACCACTGTTCGCCCGGCCGGGTTCGCGGTGACGCGCGCCCATCCCCACGACCAACCGGCGTCGGCCTCCAGCGCGACGCCGAGCGTGTCGGTGAGGGCGACTCCGGCACGGGCCACGGCCAGGAGCGGAAACTGGTTGGTCTCGAGCCGCGCGGTTCCGGTCCCGGTGACTCCCTGGCCGGTCACGTCGCCGCGCAGGTAACCGGCCGAGAAGCCGACCAGCAACCGGACGCGCGGGACGCGCACGGGCGTCAGCCCTTCGACGAAGGCCGCCGGACCGACGGTCTCGCCGAAGTTCGTGAAGAGGCCGAAGCGCGCCCCCGCCACCAGGCGGACGGGCGGCGGCGTCACGTCGAACGAGGCCTCGGCGCGCAGCGTCTGCGAGGCCATCACGGAGACCGAGTCGCGGCGGGGATCCCGCGTCCGGTCGGGGACGTACTCGGCCAGGTACTCGCCGTCTCGCGGGACGCGCACTTCGCGGATCCGCCCCGCCGGCGTGTCCCAGCTCAACCCCGAGACGGCGGTCGGTGTCCCGTTGCCGTCGACGGCCTGGACGCGCAGCTCGGTGCCGTGCCGGCCATCGCCCACCACCCGGGCCGTCGCCACCTGCAGCGTGAGGCGGGCCGGCGGTCCTCCTGTCACCTGGAGGCTCGCGCTGCCGACCACCTCGCCGAGCGTGGCGTCGACCACCACGCCGTCGCGCCCGTCGTAGCGGGCCGGCGGGACGACGGCGACGGTGGCAGCCCCGGCCGGGCTCACGGTGGTCGGCGCCGGTCGGCCGTCGACGCGAACGGACACGCCGGCCGCGGAGACCGGATTGCCGAACCGATCCCGCGCCGTGACCACCACCGACACCGGGCGCGGATCCCCGACCAGGAGCTTGCTCGTCGAGGTCAGCGCCAGCCGTCGCGCCGGCCCGGCGTGCAGCGGCAGCGTCGCCTCGCTGCGCGCGGGCGGTGCACCGGGGGCCGCCGCCGCCAACGTGACCGACCCTGGGCCGAGGTGGACGGGGGCCTCGAACAGGAACCGGGCCTCGCCGGGGCTCCCGCCCAGGGGGTGCGCCAGACCGGCCGAGGCGGCCAGCGTCAACTGGTTGGGCGCGGCGGGGTCCCCGTTGTCGTCGAGCGCGGCCACGAAGATCTCGCTGAAGCTCCCCACTTCGACCGCGGCGGGGGCCAGCAGCAGCAGGCGTGGAAAAGCCGGCAGGTGGAGGTCGACCTCCGTCTCGCGCGAGGCGCCGGTCCGGTCGACGGCGCGCGCGGCCGCCTTGTGGACGCCGGGCGGGACGTCGATGGGGATCTCCACGTGCCCCTTGGCGTCGGCCACCACCGGGCCGAACTGTCGGTCGGCGATCCGCATCGTCACCGCGGTGCCCGCGCCGGTGTGAAAAGGGAAGATGGTCGAGCCTTCGAGGGCGATGCGCGTCGCGCAATGGAGCCGCGCGGCTCCGTTGCCCACCTCGACCAGCAAGAGAGCGACCTGCGGAAACCGATCGGCGGGCGGCAGGTAGCGCGCCACGAACTGCCCGGGCCCGAGCGTCCGCAGCGGCTCGAGCGTCCCCACCGTCGCCAGTGCCCGCAAGGGAACGAAGCGGGCGGCATCGGGGCCGGCGACCGTGACCGCCACGTCGACCTCCTGGTCGACCCCCAACTTGAGCGACGCTCGCGCGGGGACCATGCCGACCGTGGTCGCAGGCCCCGACTTTGGGGGCGAAGGGGCGGCTGGCGCGGACGCCGGCGCGGGGGCCGGTACGCTCGGTGCGCTGCCCATCGGCGTCGGAGGCGCCGCGCGGGCGAGTGGCGTCAGCGCGCCCCAGGCGACGGTGCCGGCCAAGAAGTAGCGGCGCGCCCGCCGAGGCCGCATCGATCAGAGCTCCTGGGACACGGGGAGCGTGAGGCGAAAGACGGTGACCGCGGGCTCGCTCCAGCCGCCGGGCTCGTCGAGCAACACCAGCTCGCCGCCCGCGCCGCGCGCGATCTCCCGGCTGACCGCCAGCCCGAGACCGGTCCCCTGTTCCTCGCCCTTGGTGGTGAAGAACGACTCGAACAGACGCGAGCGCACCGCCTTGGCGATGCCGGGGCCGTTGTCGGCCACCTCGATCGACGTGAAGCGCGGGTTTTCGGGCAGCACGCGCGCCCGCAGCTGAACGATGGGGCCCGCCGCTCCCGAGACGGCGTCGAGCGCGTTGCCGAGGAGGTTGATCAGGATCTGCTCGAGCGCGTGCGGCGTGGTCGCCACGGCGGGGACGTCGGGCGCGATCTGCGTGCGCAGCGTGACCCCGGCCTTGCGCAAGCGGAACTCGAGCAGCGAGGTGACCCGGACCAGCGCGTCGCCGACCTCGGTGCGCCCCTTGCCGGCGCTTCGCGCGGGGACCGACAGCTGGCGCAGGTTGGCCACCAGGCCGGTCAGGCGCTCGGACTGCTCGACGATGTGGCGGGCGAAGTCGAGCACCTCGTCGAGCTCGACGCGATCCTTCTCCAGCAAGAGCTGGGCGAGCCCCTTGATGGCGAACAGCGGCTGGCGCAGCTCGTGGATCTGCTGCGCGGCGAAGCGCCCGAACTCCGCCAGCCGCCCGGCCGCCGCCAAGAGGTCGCGCAGGCGGCGGATCTCGGAGGCCTCGGCGGCGTCCGTTTCGGGCGTGGTGGTGGGCGGGGCGGTCGGATCCGGCGGTGAGCTCATGCGAGGGTCACTTCTTCCACAGGTCGGTCGCTTCGGGGGTCAGCGCAGGCGGCGCCCCGTGGCGCACCAGCGTGGCGGAGGTCTGACGCGTCCGCCCGCTCAGGTCCTCGGTCGCCACGTCGAGCGTGTTCTTCCCGGTCCGCAGCGGCACCGTGGCGGTGAAGTGGCCGTCGGCGCCGACCGTGGCCGGCCTGCCGTTGACCGTCACCGCCGACGAGGGGGCGGCGCGCCCCCGCACCTCGGTCTCCGTGACGCCGTGCCGCTGCTCGGCGGCCGGCCAGACCACCTCCAGCAGGACCTCCTCGGGGATGCGCTCGGGATCGCTGGGGGCGGCGCCCCCCTCGCTCGACGACTGCGTCCCCTCGGGGAGGGTGAGCGACTTGCCGCCGGCCGTGAACTTGGTCTTGCCCGAAAGCGCCGCCACCGACACCCGGCCGCGCTCGTCGGAGAGCACCACGAAGTGCGCCGGCCCCTCGTTGGCGGTCCGCGTCTGTCGGGAGGTGATCTCCAGCCCCTCGCTGCCGCTCACACGGGCCACCAGCTTGCCGCGCCGGAGGTCGACGGTGGCGCCGCGCGCCAGCCGTTCGAGCTCGATCTCCACCCGCTCGCGCAGCTCGATCTCGGTCCCCGCCGACAGGCTGAGGACGGCGCGCCCGCCGGCCGCGGTCCGCACGACGTCGGTGCGGGTCAGCGTGTCCCCCTTCTTGATCGGCAACCAGAGACCGCCCCGCTGGACCTCGACGGTGCCGGTGGCGGCGGTCACCTCGAACGACGCCTCGGCGGCCCGGGGAGCGGGGAGGGCGGCGACGGGCGCGGGCGCGGCCGTCGCCGGAGCCGGCGACCGCGGATTCAAGAACCGACGCGAGACGAACGCCGCGGCGCCGATGGCCCCGAGGCCGACGACGACGAGCACCGTCGTGCCGAGCTTCCGGCTGGGCGGTGCTGTCGTCATGGCCGGTGGGCCCTTCCTTCGTCGGCGGGGAAGGTGAGGGTGAAGGTGGTGCCGCCGCCGACGCTGCTCTCGACCGTGATCGCGCCGCCGTGGTCCTCGACGGTGCGGTGCACGAACGACAGCCCCAACCCGGTTCCCGAGCGGTCCCCCTTGGTGGTGAAGAAAGGATCGAAGATGCGCGGCAGGTGCTCGGCGCTGATGCCGGTGCCGGTGTCGCCGATCCGGACCCGCACCACCTTCTCCTCGATGATCCCCGTCTCGAGCGTGAGCGTCCCGCCCTTCTTCATCGCGCTGCGGGCGTTCTGGATGATCTGGATGAACGATTCTTGCAGCTGGGTGGCGCTGCCGCGCACCGGCGGGGTGGTGGTGTACTTGCGGACCACCGCGATCCCCGCCGTCGCCAGCTCGCTCGGGCCGCACAGCTCGACCGCGTCGTCGAGCGTGCGCGCCAGGTCGACCGGTGTCGTGTCGTGCCCGCTCTGCCGCTGGGCGAGCCGCAGCATGTTCTGCACGATCTTCCGGATGCGCAGCGCCTCGCTCTCCAGATCCTGGAGCAGCGGCCGCGCCGGGTGCCCCCCCGGCAGATCGGCGATGAGCAGCTGCACGATCCCCAGCGCGCCGGTCAGCGGGTTGTTGATCTCGTGCGCCACCCCGGCCCCGAGCTCGCCCAGCGCCGACAGCGAGCGCGAGCGGAACAGGAGGTCCTGCGCCTGGCGCAGCTCGGCGGTCTTCTCCTCGACCCGCTTCTCCAGCGTCTGGTTCCAGGCTTTGATCTCGTCGGTCTGCTGGACGATCTGGTGGCGCGCCTGTTCGAGCCCGACGGCCATCTGGTTGAAGGCGGCGGCGAGCTCGCCGAGCTCGTCGTGGCCCGACGGCGCGATGCGCGCCTCCAGCTTCCCGGCCTCGATCTGGCGTGTTCCGCCCACCAGGACCGCCACCCGATCGCTGAGCCGCCGGGCGAAGATCCGGGCCGCGATCGATCCGATCAACGCCGCCACGGCGATCCAGAGCAGCGTCGCCCAGGTGATGCGGCTGACCGGCAGCAGCGCCGCGTCGACCGTCTTGTCGACGAGCGCCCCCATCGCCCAGTGCTGGACCGGCGTGAAGGCGCCGATGAGCCGCCGCCCGTCGCGGACGTATTCGGCGACGATGGGGCCGGGCGGCGTCTCTCCCTCGCGCGCGCCGGGGAGGCGGATCGTCTCCAGGTTGCCGACGCCGCCGCGCGAGGCGGAGGCGATGAGGCGCGCGCGCGCGTCGGTGAGCGCGACGTCGTTGTCCGGACCGGCCAGGGCGGCGACGTAGTTGGCCAGGCGCTTGAGCGAGACCTCGGCGGCGAGGACCCGCCGGCCCCCGCCCAGCTTCGGATCGAACGCCACCGCCAGCACGACGTGCGGCAGGCGCAGGGGCCCACCCAGGAAGATCGGCCCCATCCCCTGACCGGCGGAGAGCGCCGCGCCGAGCGGGGCCATGAGACCGACCCCTTCGACGTCGGTGGGACGCATCGGCTCGTGCCCGCTCAGGGCGTCGTAGCGGCCGGGGTTCTCGAGATAAACGGACTGGCCGATGGGCGCGCCGTGCTCGTCGAACATGGCGGTGGCGCAGAAGTCGTCGCTCTGGTGGTAGACGAGCTGCAGGAACTTGAGCAGCGCCTGCGGCGACGGCCCCTGGTCGCCGTTCGAGCGCGTGAGGTCGAAGATCTTGGCGTCGACGCGGAGGATCGAGAGCAGGTTGTCAACGTGGCTCTCGGTGTAGCCGGCCACCTGCTTGGCCACGGTGAGCTCGTTCTCCTCGAGCGCGCCGCGCAGCGCGCTCTGCCCGATGTGCAGCGACGAGTAGCCGGCGATCGCCAGCGGCAGCGCCGAGACGCCGATCGCCAGCAACGTCAGCTTGGAGAGCAGCTTCACGGTGCGCCGCTCCCGGGGCAGCCGCCGTCCGGTGGTGGCGGGGAAACGGGAGGGCCGGCGTCGGACGGACCCGCGTCGGTGGGGCCGGGCGGTGCCCCGCCCAGATAATCGAAGGGGACGTTCCCGGCGGTGACCTCGCCCCCCACCGGATCGTAAGCCAACACCGCCTCCGTCCCCGCGCCCGGCGGCACGAGGCCCCGGATGCGGTTGGCGTTCACGAACAGCGGGCAGAGCAGCGGCGTGCCGTTGAAGGTGATCTGCGTGGCGGGCGTGAAGCTCTCGCCCACGATGGTGATGGCGGTATAGCCGGCGGCCGGACCGGAGGTGGGATCGATCTCGCGCACCCGGGGCGGCGCGACGAAGGTGAACCCGCCGGCGAGCGTCGTCGTGGCCCCGGCCGTGATGACGGTGACCGCCGCCGGCCCCGCGACGTGCGCCGGGGTGGTCACGGTCAACGAAGTCGGCGTGACGGAGGAGATCGTCCCCGGCAGACCGTCGAAGACGACCTCGGTGGGACCGTCGTAGAAGTTCGCGCCCGAGAGGGTCACCACCGTCCCGCCCAGCGTCGAGCCGGCCGCCGGGGAGACCCCCGCGGCGATCGGTGCGGCGAGCAAGGCGACCGTCGCTTGCTGTGAGCTGACGAGGCCGGCGCCGTCGGTGGCCAGGGCCGTCACCGTCAACGAATCGTCGCCGGAGCTCGGGTCGGGAGCGATGAGGGTGAACGTACAGGCGGCGGTGGCGCCGCCGGTCAGGGGGCAGTCGCGCGCCTCGAGCGTCTCGCCGGTGGTCGCCACCACGACCTCGAGCTTGGCGATTTGCCCCCACCCGTCGTCGGCGCTGGCGACGACCGCGATCGTCGCCCCCGCGGCCAGGGCGCCGCCGTCGGACGGGCTCGACACCTGCACCAGGGGGGGCGTCACGTCCGGTCCCAGCGAGGCGAACGCCTGCGGCCTGCGCGCGGTATGCCCGCCCGGATCGACGACCACCAGGTCGTAGAGGCCGGCGGGAATGCCGGCCGGGATCTCCGCGCCCAAGATGGTGTCGCTCTCCCACATGACGCCGCTCAACGGATAGTTGCCGCCGTCGGGCTGCGGCGGGTCGGCGACCAGCGTGGCCCCAAAGCCGGTCACCTCGAGCGCGGCGCTGCCGGACCCGGTGTCGAACCGGTACGCCGGCCGGAACCCCTGGCCCTCGATCGCCGCCGGCAGGGCGGCCTCGTCGTAGGCCATGGCCGGCGACATCTGCGTGAGCGTGGCGGGCTGTTCGGCGCCGACGCCGCATCCGGCGGCCGCGCCCAGCAGCATCGCGGCCGTGGCCGACCGTGCCGGAGCCATCGCGCGCATTCTAGTCGAAAAAGGCTTCCGTCCGGATCTGGGCCTTCCGGTTCACCCCCCGGGCGACCAGCTCGCGCTTGACCTCGGTGATCATGGCGCCGTTGCCCACCAGGTAGAAGGTCGGGGCGTGGAGCCGCGGCAGCTCGGCGAGCAAGGCCGCCGTGATGCGGCCGTGGCCCCCGGTCCAGGTCGCCTCCGGCGCCGTCAGATAGATGCGCAGCTCGGCGTCCGCCTGCGCCGCCAGGGCGAGGATCTCCTCGCGCGCGAACAGGTCGGCCTCCACGCGCGCTCCCCAGAGGACGAGGCAGCGGCGCGCCGGGCCGCCCGTCTGGCGGCGGCGGCCGAGCTCGCCCAGCATCGGCATCACCGCCGCGATGCCGGTGCCGGTGGCGGCGAAGACGATGTCGCCGGGGTGCACCGGGTCGAGCACGAAGAAGCCGTGCGGGCCGGTCATGTTCACCACCGTTCCGAGCGGCAGCGACATCAGGAACTCCGAGGCCTTCCCCTCGGGGATGACGCGGATGATGAACCGCAGGAGCTCGCCGGCGTCGCTCTGAGAGGCGATCGAGTAGCTGCGGCGCGGGTGGATCTCGCCGTCCGGCGGGTCCGAACCGATGGAGATGGAGACGAACTGCCCGGCCTTGAAGTCCAGCCCGGCGGGCTCGCGGAGGGCGAAGGAGAGCTCGGCGATGTTGGCGGCGATGGTCTCGCGCGCCACGAGCTCGGCGGTGAAGGAGGCAGGCACGGGGCGATCATAATCGAGTGTGCTAGCTTCGCCGAATGTCGATGCACGCGCGCGAGGGGATCACCGTCATGGCGCTGGCGGCGCTGCTGGGGGCGGCCGCCTGTCAGAAGCGCGACGACGCGGGGAGGCCCTCGCCCGTCCCGCCGCTGCCGCCGGGCGCCGCCCCGGCCGCGACGCCGCCGCCCGCCCCCCCGCTCGCCGGACCGCCCGCCCCGGCCCTGGCCGCGGCCGCGCCCGCTGCCCGGGCCGACGACCCCCGCTCGTCGATCACCGGCGCGATCGTCCTCGCCCCGTCGGTGGCCAAGGCGCGCCCCAAGGAGGGGACGCTCTACCTCGTGGCGCGCCGGATCTCGGACAACCCGAGCGCGCGCGGCACGCTCATCGCGGTCAAGAAGCTGCCCGCCAGCACGTTCCCGCTGCCGTTCGCCATCACCGCGGCGGACATGCCCTTCCAGAACGGCCCCTTCGACGGCGAGCTGACGCTGACGGCGCGGATCGACCAGGACGGCGACCCGCTGACGCACGAGAAGGGCGACGTGCTGGGGACACTCCCCAAGGTCAAGGTCGGCGCGAAGGGGATCAAGCTGGTGCTCGACCAGATCCAGAAAGAGACCGAGTCCCTGGCCGGCGGGACGCCGATCATGGGCGGTCCTGCCGGTGGCGGCGCGCTGCCCCCCGGCCACCCGCCGATGCCGCCGGAGGAGCCAGGCGAGCTGCCGCCCGGCCACCCTTGATGATCGCCAGCGCGCGGATCGCCGCCGGTCCTGGCCTCTTGTGGTAGCTTCCGCGGCAACATGGACTACAAAAAGCTGCGCGACATGGTCAGCCACCGGACGACCTTCGAGTACGACTCGGGGTCGAAGGTCATCGGGACGATCGCCGCCTGCATGCCGGCCAACGGCCCGGTGCAGATGCTGGTGCTGTCGAAGGTGCAGGTCCTCGACGCCGGGCAGAACGTCATCGCCAAGTACGAAGAGCTGCCGCTGGTCCCCAACAATCTGATCGGCTTCCAGATCACGGAGGGGCCATTGTGAAAGCGGCGGCGACGCTGGTCGCCGTCTGCCTCGCCGCGCTCGGCGCCGGGTGCGCCGGGCCGGCCTCTACGATCGTCGACGATCCGTTCGACATCTCCGAGACGACCGGGGCGCCCGAGATCAGCGCCATCGTCGACGCCGGCGGCGGCGACGTGACGCTGGCGGGGCCGCTGGCGATGGAGCCCTCCGACGGCGTGGCGGTCATCGGCGAGACGCTCTGGGTGCGGGGCCGCTCCTTTGGCCGCCAGCCGACGGTGCAGGTGGGCGGGCGGCCCGCCGCGGTGCTGGGCCGGACGCGCGACGGGGGCCTGGTGGTCCGGGTGCCGGCGGGGACGCCGTCCGGGGCGCAGGCGGTGGTGGTCAGCAACGAGGTCGGCAAGAGCGAGCGCCCGGTCAACGTCCGGCGCTACGCCGCCGTGCTGGCGCCGGGCAGCGGGCAGATCGGCTGGAGCGAGCTCGGCGCCGACGGCCCGGTCGCAACAGGCACCACGCCGGTCCCGGGCGGGCGCTGGCTGGCGCTGTCGAGTGACGGGCGCGCGGGCTACGTCGCCGAGGCGACCGGCGGGAGCATCGACGTCGTCGATCTGCCGGCGCCGGGGGCGCCGAAGGTGATCTACCGGCTCGCGCTCCGCCCCGGCGGGGGGCCGGTGGTGGCGCTGGCCGCGGCGGCACGCGCCCCCCTGCTGGCGGTCGTGCGCGCGAACGACGTGGTCCTCGTCGACACCAGCTCGCCGCTGCACCCGGCGCGCAGCGAGCCGCGCGCGTTTCCGCAGGCGGTGCGCGACGCCAAGGTGGTCGCCGCCGACATCTCGCCGGACGGCAAGCTGCTGGCGGTGGCGACCGAGGCCGGCAATCAGGTGGTGATGCTCGATCTCGGGCCGGCCGGACACACGCCGGTGGCCGGCATGCTCGCCGTGGCGCCCGAGATCCGGGAGAGCGTGCTGGCGGACGTGGCGTTCGCCCCCGGCGGGGACACGCTGTGGGTGCTCTCCGGCGACACGCCGCGCAGCGCCGCCGTGGGACCGGAGCCGACCGAGCTGCGGGCCGTGCGGCTGCGGAGCGACGCCCAGTCGATGGCCAACTTGACCGCGGCGCGCGTGGTGGAGATCGCCGAAGCGGCCGCCCCGGTGGGCCTCGGCGTGGGGCGGGCGTTGCCGCTGGCGAGCGGCGCCGCCATCCGGCTGCCGCCCGAGCGGAATACCGTCTTCTTCGCGGCGACGGCCCACCCGGGGAGCAGCAGCGGGATCTTCCGCGTCGGCGCCGAGGACGCCGCCACGGTGACGATCGCCAGCCCCTCGCGGCTCGGACGCCCGGACATCTCGCCCGAGGGGCGCTGGCTGCTGGCGCCGGCCGCCGCCCCCGACGGCTCGGTCCACGTCCTGGCCGCCGCGATCGACGGGCGGCCCGCCCCCCCGGGCGCCGCGCGGCCGGTCGCCGTCATCGGGGCCGCGGCCGGAGAGCTGCCGCCCGCGGCGCGGCCGGCGCCCGAGTTGAGGATCCAGCCCTGAAGCGGGTGCGCGCCGTCGTGCGGGGACGCGTCCAGGGCGTCGGCTACCGCGCCCAGGCGGCGCACGAGGCGCGCCGGCTGGGTGTGAGGGGGTGGGTACGCAATCTCCCCGATGGCACCGTGGAGGTCGAGGCGTCCGGCGCCGCGGCGGCGGTCGACGCGCTCGTCGGATGGCTCGCGCAGGGGCCGCGCGGCGCGCGGGTCACGGGGGTCGACGTGCAGGACCTATCGTCAGATCTCTCATCGGACTTATCATCTGTGGCGCAGGACGATCGTTCGGACGAATTCGCGATACGCTGACGGCGCGGAGGGCGCAATGGCCAACGACGACTCGAAGAACGCTTCCGGTGTCATTCAATCGGTCTCGCGCGAGGCGCGTCGGTTCCCGCCTCCCAAAGAGTTCACCGCGCGCGCGGCCATCAAGGACGCGGCCGCTTACGAGAAGCAGTACCGCCGGTCGATCGACGATCCGGAGGGGTTCTGGGACGAGACGGCCAAGGCGGAGCTCGACTGGACCAAGCCCTGGGACACGGTGCTCACCTGGAACCTCCCCTGGGCCCGCTGGTTCGACGGCGGCGAGCTGAACGTCTCGGCCAACTGCCTCGACCGGCACCTCGCCACGCGCGGCGACAAGGTGGCGCTCGACTGGGAGGGCGAGCCGGGCGACGCGCGCAAGCTGACCTACCGGCAGCTCCACACCGAGGTCTGCAAGTTCGCCAACGTCATGAAGGGGCTGGGCGTCGGGACCGGCGACGTGGTGGCCATCTATCTGCCGATGATCCCCGAGGCCGCCATCGCCATGTTGGCCTGCACGCGCATCGGCGCCACGCACACCGTGGTCTTCGGCGGGTTCTCCGCCGAGGCGCTGCGCGATCGCATCAACGACTGCGGCGCGAAGCTCTGCATCACCGCCGACGGTGGCTGGCGGCGCGGCAAGGCGGTTCCGCTCAAGGGCAACGTCGACCAGGCGCTCGGCGAGACGCCGACGGTGAAGAGCTGCGTCGTCGCCCGTCGCACGGGCCAGGCGGTGCCGATGCAGGCCGGCCGCGACGTCTGGTGGGACGACCTGATGAAGGGGGCCTCGGCGACCTGCGCGCCGGTCAGCCTGCCGGCCGAGCACCCGCTCTTCATCCTCTACACCTCGGGGACGACCGGGAAGCCGAAGGGGGTGGTGCACACCACCGGCGGCTACCTGCTGGGCGCGCACCTGACGACCAAGTACGTCTTCGATCTGCGCGAGGACGACGTCTACTGGTGCACGGCCGACGTCGGCTGGGTCACCGGCCACAGCTACGTCGTCTACGGGCCGCTGTCGAACGGCGCCACGTCGGTCATGTACGAAGGGGCGCCCGACCACCCGGAGAAGGACCGCTTCTGGTCGCTCGTCGAGCGGCACAAGGTCTCCATCTTCTACACGGCGCCGACGGCCATCCGCGCCTTCGTCCGCTGGGGCGACGACCTGCCGAAGAAGCACGACCTGACGTCGCTGCGCCTGCTCGGCAGCGTCGGCGAGCCGATCAACCCCGAGGCCTGGATGTGGTACCACCAGGTGATCGGCGGCGGCCGCTGTCCCATCGTCGACACCTGGTGGCAGACCGAGACGGGCGCCATCATGATGACGCCGCTGCCGGGGATCACGGCGGCCAAGCCGGGGAGCTGCGCGGTCCCGTTCTTCGGCGTCGACCCGCAGGTGGTGAAGCGCGACGGCGTTCCCTGCGCCGCCAACGAGGGCGGCTTCCTGGTGCTCAAGAAGCCCTGGCCCTCGATGCTGCGCGGCGTGCACGGCGATCCCGAGCGCTACCGGGCGCAGTACTGGTCGGAGATCAGCGGTGTCTACTTTACGGGCGACGGCTCGCGCCGGGACGAGGACGGCTACTTCTGGGTCATGGGGCGCGTCGACGACGTGCTCAACGTCGCCGGCCACCGCCTCGGCACCGCCGAGATCGAGAGCGCGCTCGTCTCGCACCCCAACGTCGCCGAGGCCGCCGTGGTCGGCCCGCCGCACGAGCTGAAAGGGCAGGCGATCTTCGCCTTCGTGACGCCCAAGGCCGGCGTGGCGCCCAGCGCTGAGCTCAAGAAGGCGCTTTGCGATCACGTGGTCAAGGAGATCGGCGCGCTGGCCCGCCCCGACGAGATCCGCTTCACCGACGCGCTCCCCAAGACGCGCTCGGGGAAGATCATGCGCCGCCTCCTGCGCGAGATCGCCACCAGCGGCGCTGTCCGCGGCGACGTGACGACCCTCGAGGATATCGGCGTCATCAGCCGGCTGTCGGCCGCGCGCGACGACGAAGAGTAGGCGTCGCCGCGCCCCGGCCGCGCCTCACGGCTTGGGCATGTTCTTCATCGCCTCGCCGGCGCGCATCCCCACCTCCTCGGGGGTGAGGTCTTCCTGGTGGGTCGCGAGCGACCACTTGTTGCCCCACTTGTCGGCGAGGACGCCGTAGCGGTCGCCCCAGAACATGTCGGCGATCGGCATGAGGACCTTGGCGCCGGCACCCGTGGCGCGCGCCCAGAGAGCGTCGGCGTCGGTGACGTAGAGGTGAATCCCCGCGGTCAGGGGCTGGCCCATCATGGCGTCGCTGAGCATCACGATCGAGTCGCCGATCTTGAGCTCGGCGTGCAGCACCCTGCCGTCGGGTCCCGGCAGGCGTGACTTTTCCTCGGCGCCGAACGCCTTCTTGTAGAAGTCGATCGCCTCGCTGGCGCCGTCGACGCTCAGGAACGGCGTGACCGTGCGGTACCCATCCGGAATCGCTTTGACCTCGGCCATCGTGCACCTCCCTCCACCGAGGTCATACGCACGGACGGGCGGCCTGGCAACCTGAACCCGGGCCGTTCGCGCGGGCTGCGTGGTGCTCGCGGCCGACCAGCGTGGGGAACATGAACCAGAGCAGCGCGCCGATCGCGATCTCGACGAGACCGTGGACCAGGAAGGCGGCCAGCGCCGGCCCCACCCCGACCCCGTAGAGTCGCTTCACCAGGGCGCAGCCGACGGCCACGCTGACCAGGGTGAGCACGACGCCGCTGCCGAGGTGCAAGAGCACGAAGATGGCGCAGACCAGCCAGAAGGAGGCGGCGACGGCGATCGCCTTGAGCAGCGACGCCTCCTCGAACAGCAGCAGGGTGGCGATGTGCAGGGTGATCGCCGAGGTCAGGAATCCGAGGACGAGCCAGATCATCTCCGCCGCCTCACCCCTCGACGCTAACAGAGAACGTCGACGCGACAAAATGCGGCTGGCGAGCCGCAGCAGAGCGGCCGGGCCGGGTAGGGCCGTGGTAAAATCGCGATCGTGAGCGAGGCCGAGGAACGACGTCGGGCGCGCGCGAGCTGGGAGGTCCGGAAGTTCGGCGCCGGTGCCGGCGAAGAAGCGGCGGACTACGACGCGCTGTTTTGGGCGCGCATTCCCCCGGAGGACCGCGCCGCCGCCGTCTGGCAACAAAGTGTCGAGGCCTATTCGCTGACGGATGCTGAGGCCGGTGAATCAAGACTTCCTCGATCTGCTTTCCGCCTTCAACGCCGCTGAGGTGCGGTACATGGTCGTCGGCGCGTATGCCGTCGGCGTGCATGGACACCCGCGTGCCACGAAGGATCTCGACATCTGGATCCAAGCGTCCACCGACAACGCCTCCAGGGTCATGAACGCCTTGCGTACGTTCGGCGCACCCGTGGGCGATCTCGAGACGCGCGATTTCGAAACGCCTGGGACGGGCTTCATGATGGGTAGTCCCCCGCGGCGGATCGACGTCCTCACCCAGATCGACGGCGTTCGATTCGAAGAAGTTGTACCGCGGGCAGTCGACGCGAGCTTCGACGGCGTTCCGACCAAGGTGATCGCGCTCGATGACCTCCTCA
>DATNDC010000249.1:0-8258 GCA_035607055.1 Polyangia bacterium | reverse complement strand
CGAGAGGTCGCCGCCGGCGGTATCGTCGAGGCAGAGCGTGATGGCGCGGATCGGGGCCGCCGGCGCGATGGCGTCGACCAGCGCCTTGGTCCTGGCCAGCGCGTCGCGGCCGTGCGCCGGGATCACCAGGTTCCACAGCGCCGCGCGGGCCACGGCGCCGCTGCCGCCGTTGTGGCTGGCCTGCTGCCAGAGCGACCCGAGCTCGCGCTCGATCTCGCCGACGTCGACGGCGATCGGCTCGCCGCGCGCGAAGCGCTCGAAGTTGGCGCGGTCGGCTTCAGGCTCCGTCATGGCAAGCGCCAGGCGCGGCCGTCGGCGGCCAGCATGCGGTCGGCCTCCTCCGGCCCCCAGGTGCCGGCCGCGTAGGCGGCGAGGGTGGTCTTGCCCGCGGCGGTCTCGGCCGCCCAACGCTGGTGGATGCGCGAGATCCAGCTCCAGCTCGCCTCGACCTCGTCGCCGCGCGTGAACAGCGTACCGTCGCCGAGCAGGCAATCGAGCAGGAGGCGCTCGTAGGCCTCCGGCGGCTCCATACCGAACGACGACCCGTAGCGGAACTCCATGCTCACCGGCGCGATCTCCATCGCCGGACCCGGCAGCTTCGAGCCGAAGTTGAGCGCGATCCCCTCGTCGGGCTGGATCCGGATGCTCAGCACGTTGGGGCGGATCGGGTGCCCCTTGCGCCCGAACAGCAGGTGCGGCGCCTCCTTGAAGTAGATGGCGATCTCCGTGACCCGCTTGGGCATCCGCTTGCCCGAGCGCAGGTAAAACGGCACCCCGGCCCACCGCCACGAATCGACGAACAGCTTGAGCGCCACGAATGTCTCCGTCGTCGAGGTCGGGCTGACCCCGGGCTCCTGGCGGTAGCCGGGCACCGCGCGGCCGGCGATGGAGCCGGCGGCGTACTGCGCGCGCACCACCTGACGCTCGAAATCACTTTCAGGGATCTGGCGCAGCGCTTTGAGCACCTTGAGCTTTTCGTCCCGGACCGCGTCGGCCTCGAACGCCACCGGGGGCTCCATCGCCGCCAGGCTGAGGACCTGCATGAGGTGGTTCTGCACCATGTCCCGCGTGCTGCCGGCCTGCTCGAAGTACCCGCCGCGCCCCTCGACGCCGACCGTCTCGGCGCCCGTGATCTGCACGTGGTCGACGAAATGGTTGTTCCACAAAGGCTCGAAGATGCCGTTGGAAAATCGAAACACGAGCAGGTTCTGGACCGTCTCTTTACCGAGGTAATGATCGATCCGGTAGATCTGCTGCTCGTCGAGGATCTCGTGCACCTGGCGGTTGAGCGCCCGCGCCGTCTCGAGGTCGATGCCGAACGGCTTCTCGATGATGACCCGCGCGAATGGCTTGCCGGGCGCCGGCTGGGGCGCCAGGTCCGCCTGCCCCAGGCTGCGGATGACGGGCGCGAACGCCGAGGGCGGGGTCGAGAGGTAGAAGACGCGGTTGCCCGGGAGGCCCAGCTCGCGCTCGATCTCCTCGAGCCGGGCCTTGAGGCGCTGGAACGCCGCCGGGTCGTCGTAGGCCCCCTGCTGGTAGAAGAGGTTGCGCGCGAACGTCGTCCACAGCGCGGCGTCGACCGGACGCCGGCGCGCGAACTCGTCGCAGCCGCGCCGCATCTCCTCGCGGAAGGCGTCGTCGTCCTGGGCGTGTCGGCCGAACCCCAGCACCGCGAACCGCGCCGGCAGCAGGCGATCGCGCGTCAGGCTGTAGAGCGCGGGGAGCAGCTTGCGGCGCGCCAGATCGCCCGAGGCGCCGAAGATGACCATCGTCGCGGGCTCGGGGATGCGCTCCTCGACCAGCCCCTCGCGCAGGGGGTTGGGGAGCGCAGCGGGGACTGCGATTTTCTCCACGGTCTCTCCCGGCCTCGCCGTTACCTGTGCCGGCTGGCCATGGCCTCGGCCAGCGCCTTGAGACCGGCGTCGGCGTCGGCGCCCAGGTGGACACGCAGCGCGCGCCGCCCGCGCCGCCGCAAAACCTGCAAGTCGCCCAGCGCCTGCGCGTTCCGCAGCGTCGCGAAGCTGTAGGCTTCGCCGGGAATCGGCAAGTCGGCCGTCGCGTCGCTGGTGAGCTGGATGAACACGCCCGTGTTCGGGCCGCCTTTGTGCAGCTGGCCGGTCGAGTGCAGGAACCGCGGGCCGTACCCCACGGTGGTGGCGTTCTTCGAGCGGTCGCGGCAGGCGACGCGCAGCCGGGCGAGCGCGGCGTCGCGCGCCGGCGAACGCAGGAAGTAGGCGCACCAGGCCAGGTAGTCGCCCGGCCCCGCCGAGGCGAGGTGGGCGGCGATCCGATCGAGGTCGGTCACCGCGCAGGTCGCCTCGGCGTCGGGGGCCGGCAGCTTCCCCTCTTTGGAAAAGGATGTCAGCAGCGCGCCCGTCGCCAGCTTGGCCTCGGTGACGTTCGGCTCGTCGAAGGGGTCGAGGCCCAGCGTCGCGCCGGCGACGGCGGTGGCCATCTCCCAGCGGAAGAACTCGCGCCCCAGCGCCTCGCGCGTGTCGACGGCGATGCGCACCACGGGGTGCCCGGCCGCCTCCAGCGCGGCCACCGCGGCGTCCTGCTTGGCGTCGCCGTTGCCGAAGCGCAGGTAGGCGAACAGCCGGTCGTTGCCGTAGACCTCGGGCGCCCCCAGCGGCTCGCCGTCGACGGGGACGATGCCTTTCCCTTCCTTGCCGGTCGACTCGGCCACCAGCTGCTCGATCCAGGAGCCGAGCGGCGCGATCTCGGGCGAGATGACGAAGGTGAGCTTGTCGCGTCCCGCCTTGCAGGCGGCGCCCATCGCTGCCCCGAGACGGACGGCGGGGCTCTCCTCGACGGGGACGACGGGGCTCGAGGCCGCGGCGAAGGTGGTGGCCGCCTCCAGGATCCCGCCGAGCGGCGCGCGCAGCAGCGCCGCCGGGACCAGGCCGAAGTACGACAGCGCCGAGTAACGCCCGCCGATGTCGCCCGGGTTGATGAACGTCCGGCGGTACTTCTTCTCCTCGGCCAGCTGCCCGAGCCGCGTGGCCGGATCGGTGATGGCCACGAACGCGGCGCCGGTCTTGGCCACGTCGCCGCCGTTGTCTTGCAGCTTCTTTTGCCAGAAGTGCCGCTCGAAGGACTGGATCTCGATGGTGCCCCCCGACTTGGAGGCCACCAGAAAAAGCGCCTTCTTGCCGGTGACCGCCCGGTCGACCTCGGCGACGGCCGCCGGGTCGGTGTTGTCGAGGACGTGGAGCTTGAGACCGCCCGGCTGCGACGGCCAGGTGAGCCCCAACACCTCCGGGCAGAGCGAGCTACCGCCCATGCCGAGGAGGACCGCGTCGGTGAAGCCGGCGCCCGCCACCTCGGCGGCGAACCCTTCGAGCTCGGCGAGCTTCGCCGGCGCCGACATGGCGGCCGGCGCGCGCAGCCAGCCGAGCCGGTTCTTGATCGACTTTTCGTGCGCCGGATCCTTGGAGAAGAGCGTCGGATCGCTCTCCCAGATCCGCTTCGACGCCTTTTCGCCCGCCAGCCGCGCGATCTCCCCGTCGGTCGCCAGCCGCAGCGCCTCGGGCAGCGCCGCCTTCTGGCGCCCCGAGGTCGACTCGAGCAGCGCGGCGCGCCGCGCGGCGATGGCGTCGGTCAGCGCGGTCATCGAGGTGGTGAACGCCTTCACGCCGTCGTCGAGGAGGCCGTGGCAGACGCGAGAAAGGTCGATCCCCAGCGCGCCCAGCTCGGCGACCGCCGCCTCGGCCCCCGCGAGGTCGGTCTCGAGGCGCGCCGCCGGATCGCCGTGGTCCAGGAAGGCGTCCAGCGTGGCGGGCGGGACGGTGTCGACGGTGTCGCGCCCCATGAGCGCGTCGACGTAGTAGGTATCGGGGTAGCTCGGGTCCTTGGTCCCCGTCGAGGCCCAGAGCAGCCGCTGGGGGTGCGCGCCGGCCGCCGCCAGCGCCTTCCAGCGCGGCGAGGCGACGATCCGTTCGTAGATCTCGTAGGCCATCTTGGCGTTGGCGATGCCGACCTTGCCGCGCAGCACCTGGCAGCGCGCCGCCTCGGCCGGCGCGGCCGCCGCCTTCTCGTTGAGCAGCTTGTCGCACACGGCGTCGACGCGCGAGACGAAGAAGCTCGCCACCGAGGCGATGCCGGCGAAGTCGCCCCCCGCCGCCTTGCGGTCCTCGAGGCCGCCGAGATACGCCTCGACGACCTCTTCGTACTGCAGGAGCGAGAAGATGAGCGTCACGTTGACGCTCACCCCTTGCGCGGTCAGGGCGCGGACGGCCGGGATCCCTTCCGGCGTCCCCGGCACCTTGATCATGACGTTGGGACGCGCGACCAGCTTGGCCAGCCGTAACCCTTCCGAGATCGTCTTCTCCGTGTTGGTCGCCAGCTCGGGCAGCACCTCCAGCGAGACGCGCCCGTCGACGGTGTCGCTCTCCTGGAAGACCGGCAGGAGGAGATCGCAGGCGCCGCGGATGTCCTCGATGACCAGCGCCTCATAGATGTCGGCCGTCGACTTCCCCTCGGCGGCCAGCCTGCGCAGCGCCTCCTCGTAGTCGCTGGAGGCGACGATCGCCCGCTCGAAGATGGTCGGGTTCGAGGTGAGGCCGCGGACCCCCTTTTCGACCAGCCCGGCCAGCGCGCCCGAGCGCAGCAGCCCCCGGCGCATGTTGTCGTACCAGATGCTCTGCCCCAGCTCGTGGGCCTGGTGCATGGTGGTTCGTGCGGTGGCCATCGGTCTATCTCCCATTGCTCCTATCGCGCTCCTGTTGCCGCAGGCTGTCGGCGCGGTCCTCTTCCTGCTCGATCGCGGCAATCTTGCCCACGCGAACGGTGTGGCGCCCGCCGCCCTCGAACGGTGCCGCCAGCCAGGCGTCGGCGATCTCCACCGCCAGCGGCTCCGGCGTCGTCCGCGCGCCGAGGCAAAGGACGTTGGCGTCGTTGTGGTGGCGCGAGATCTTGGCCACCTCGACGTTCCAGGCGTCGATCGCGCGCACGCCGTGGATCTTGTTGGCGGCGATGCAGACGCCCAGGCCGGTCCCGCAGACGAGCAGCCCGACGGCGCCTGGCTGGCCCCCGCCGGCGCCGGCTTCGCCAACGACGGCGCGCCCCACGGCGGCGGCGTAGTCGGGGTAGTCGCTCGGGGCGTCGGTCGTCGCTCCCAGATCCTCGACCTCGTGCCCGCGGGCGCGCAGATGCTCGACGAGTCGCCGGCGCAGGGCGAATCCCGCGTGATCGCTGCCCGCGTAGATCTTGCTCACGACGGCACTCTCATACTGGGACTCTCATACTTCACTTGGGCCCGGTCGTCGCACCAAAAACACCATCACCGCGGCGAAGGTGGCGGTGGCGGCGAGCGCGCCCAACCCGGGCGCGTACCCCGCGGCGCTCGACTTGAGCCGCCCGACCAGAAAAGGTCCAACGAATCCACCCAAACAGCCGACCGAGTTGATGAGGCCGACGGCCGCCGCGCCGGCCGCGCCGGAGAGAAACCAGCGTGGCATCGGCCAGAATGCAGGCATGAAGCCGTAGATCCCGGCGCCCACCAGGGCCAGGCTCAAGAGCCCCAGCGCCGGGGCGCGCGAGGCGACGCCGATCGTCAGGCCGAGCGCCGCCATCAGCATCGGAATGATCGTGTGAGCGCGCCGCTCGCCGGTGCGGTCGGACGAAAGACCGATCACCGCCGTGCAGACGCCGCCGGCCACGTAGGGGAGGGTGGCCACCAGCGTCACGGCCAGGTTCGGAAGGCCAGTCAGGCTCTTCACCACGGTCGGCATCCAGAGGCTGAATCCGTAGGAGGTGGTGACGATCCCGAAGTAGGCAAGGACCAGCAGCAAGATGTCACGCTGCAGGACCGCGCGCACCGGCGACGCCGCGGCCGGCGCGGAGACCGCGGCGTGCTCGCGCGCCAGCGCCGCTTCGAGGTGCGCCTTCTCGTGAGCCGCCAGCCAGCGCGCCTGGCGCGGGCGGTCGGTCAGATAGAAGATCGTCACCACGCCCAGCACGACGGCCGGAATCCCCTCGAGCAGGAACAGCCAGCGCCAGCCGGCCAGGCCGCCCCAGTGCACGCCGAGCAGGAGCCCGGAGATCGGCGCGCCGACGACGTTCGAGAGCGGGACCGCCAGCATGAAGAAGGCGAAGGCGCGCGCGCGGTCCTCGACGCGGAACCAGTGCGACAGATACACCACCACGCCCGGGAAGAACCCCGCCTCGGCGGCCCCGAGCAGGAACCGCAGCCAAAAGAACTGGCGCGGCGTGTGGACGAAGGCCATCGCCGAGGCCACCAGCCCCCAGCCGACCAGGATGCGCGCGATCAGCTTGCGCGCGCTCCAGGTCTCGACCAGCAGCGTCCCCGGGATCTCGAACAGGAAATAGCCGAAAAAGAAGATGCCGGCGCCGAACCCGTACTGGCTGTCGGTGAGCGCCAGGTCATGCCGCATCTCCAGCGCCGCGTAGCTGATGTTGACGCGATCGAGGTAGGCGACGAAGTAGAGCAGCAGCAAATAGGGGACGGTGCGCAGCAGGACACGCCGGCGCACCCGCCGGCCTAATTCCTCGTCGGACACGATCGCCAAGCAGCATACAACACCACTCTGCCGCCCGTGCTAGGGTCGCCGCGCGTGCACGCGCCTGGACTGTCGGGACACTCGATCTTCCTGCTGCTCGTCCAGCTGGCGCTGCTGGTCGGCATGGCGCGCCTGGGCGCCGAGTTTGCCAAGCGGATCGGCCTGCCGGCCGTGGTCGGCGAGATGGCGGGAGGGATCGCGCTCGGCCCCACCTTGTTCGGTCATTACTTTCCGGCCACCTTCGCCGCCATTTTCCCCTCGCAGGCCGAGCAGGTGCACCTCCTCGACGCCTTCGGCACGGTCGGGATGTGCCTCCTGCTCCTGCTGACGGGCCTCGAGACCGACCTGCGCCTGCTGCGCAACCTGGGACGCGCGGCCTTCATCGCCTCGGTGATGGGGATGGCGCTCCCGTTCGCGCTCGGCTTCGGCCTCGGCTACCTCGTGCCGGCCAGCTATCTGACCAACCCCGCCCACCGGGTGCTGTTCAGCCTGTTCCTGGCCACCACCATGTCGATCTCGGCGATGCCGGTGATCGCCAAGATTCTGATCGACCTCGATCTGACCAAGCGCAACATCGGCCTGGTCATCCTCTCGGCCGGGGTCGTCGACGACACCGTGGGCTGGCTGATCCTCTCGCTCATCGCCGGCGCTGCCACGCACGGGGCGGTCAGGGCCGCCGATCTCGGCCTGACCGTGCTGTTGCTGTTCGCCTTCATCGCCGGCGCGGCGGTCTTCTTGTTCCCCGTCCTGCGGTTCGCCGTCCGCGCCACCTCCGAACGATTTCGCTCGAACGACTCGGACCTGGTCCTCATCATCGCCGTGACGTTCCTCTGCGCGGCCGTGACCGAGCGGATCGGCGTCCACGCCGTCTTCGGCGCCTTCGTGGCGGGCGTCGTGCTTCACCAGGTGCCGCGGCTGCGCAAGGAGACGGTCGTCCGCCTCGAGTCGTTCGCCTTCGGCGTGCTGGCCCCCGTCTTCTTCGGAATCGTCGGCCTGCGGGTCGACCTCTGGGAGCTGGGCGGCGGCTGGATGCTCGCGCTGGTCATCATCGTCGCCTGCGTCGGCAAGCTGGTCGGCTGCGCCCTCGGCGCCTATTGGGGCGGGTTGCGCTTCTGGGAAGCCGCTTCGATCGCCGTGGCCATGAACGCGCGCGGGGCGATGGGGATCGTGGTGGCGACCATCGGGCTGTCGTTGGGGATCCTGACCTCGCAGATGTTCTCCATCATCGTCCTGATGGCCATCGTGACCTCCTTCCTGGCGCCGGTCGGCTTGCGGCTGACCATGCCGCGGGTCCGGATGACGGAAGAAGAGGCGCGCCGCATCCTCGCCTCGGAGTCGACCGGCGCCTTCAATCCCGGGCAGGTGCGCGTCCTGCTCGCCACCTCCGGCGGCCCCAACGCGCTGGCGGCCGCGCCCCTGGCGTTCGGCCTGGCCCGGAAGAGCAGCGCCGCCGTCAAGATCCTCCACGTCGAGGAGCAGCACTCCTGGTGGCGCCGCGCGCTCCCCCCATTGCGCCGCCGCGCGCCGACCGGCGTCAGCGATCAGTTCGAGCGGATGCGCGTCTTGGCCGCCGAGAAGGCCCCCGAGATCGCGCAGGTCCGCGGGCCGGCCATCGCGCCCGCCATCTGCCTCGAGGCCGAGCGCGGCTGCGACCTCATCGTCATCGGCTCGGGGGAGGGGCCCTCGATCGGAGGGCCGGTCGTGGAGCAGGTGGTGGGCGGCGCTCCCTGCCACGTG
>DATNDC010000091.1:0-4293 GCA_035607055.1 Polyangia bacterium | reverse complement strand
CTCCAGCTTCACCGCCTCGGCGTTCCCCTCCTTCATGAGGCGCCCGGCCGCGCGCATGCCGTCCTCGACCGACGCCTGGTAGCTCATGAACGGCAAGTCGGCGACCAGGTGGGCGCGCGCGACGCCGCGGGCGGCTATCCGGGTGTGGTAGACCATCTCGTCGAGTGTCACCGACAGCGTCGACCGCTCGCCCTGGATCACCATCCCCAGGCTGTCGCCGACCAGCACGGCGTCGATCCCGGCCCGATCGGCCAGCCCCGCGAACACCACGTCGTAGGCGGTCAGGACCGCGATCCGCTCGCCGGTCCCCTTGCGCGCGCGCAGCGCGACGGCCGTAATTTTTGCCTCGGGCGGCATCAAGTCGATCGTAGCACGGCCTACGCTTCCATCTTGCGGAACGAGCGCGTGGCCAGCGTGGCCAGCACCAGCGCCGACGCGACGATGACGGCCGTGCTGACCAGGAGCGGGAAGGCGTGGTGGCCGATGCAGAGGCCGCGCACGGCGTCGACCACGTAGGACATCGGATTCAAGATGACGATCGCACGCAGGCCACGCGGCAGCCCACTGATCGGATAAAGCGCGCCCGAGAGAAAGAACACCGGCTGGATGACGAAGTTGACGACGGCGCCGAACCCCTCGAACGACTTCATGCGCGCGGCGACGATGATCCCCAGCGCGTTGACGGTCATGCCGAACACCGCCAGCAGCGGCAGGGAGGCGAGCGCACCGAGCGGGTGGAAGCGCGCGCCGACCAGCGGCGCCAGAAGCAGCATGAGCGACACCTCGATGAGCGCGGTCGCGCTGCCGGCCAGGATCTTGGCGGCCACGATCGCGCCGCGCGGCACCGGCGCCACCAGCAGCTCCTTGAGGAAGCCGAACTCGCGCTCCCAGACGATCGAGATGGCGGCGAACATGCTGGCGAAGAGGACGGTCATGGCCGCCAGCCCCGGCACCAGGAAAGAGACGTAGTCGGCGCCGGTCGCCGGAATGCGCACCGACGCGCGCAGCCCGAACCCGAACGCCAGCAGCCAGAGGAACGGGCGCGTCAGGCTGGTGACGAGCTGCCGCCGGTCGCGCAGGAACTTGATCATGTCGCGCCGCCACAAGGCGTAAACAACCTCGATCACCCGCGCCTCCGGACCATGGCGCGGAACTTGGCGGCCTGCCCCTCGGCCCCTTCGGCCCGAATTTGCCGGCCCGTCAGCGCGAGGAACACGTCGTCCAGCGTCGGACGGCGCACACTGATCCCCTCCAGCGGCGGCCGATCGGACGCCGTGAGGAGCTTGACGATGAAGGCGTCCCCCTGCTCGACGAGGAAGGTCAGCCCGCCGTCGGCCGGCGTGCTGGCGAGGCCGTACTTCTCCGCCAGCAGCTTGGAGAGCCCCGCCGGATCGGTCGTTCGCGCGGCGATGAGGTCCTTGCCGACCCGCTGCTTGAGCGCCGCCGGCGTGTCGAGCGCGACGATCGTCCCGTGGTCGACGATGGCGATGCGATCGCAGTTCTCCGCCTCGTCCATGTAGTGCGTCGTGAGAAAAAGCGTGGTCCCGTACTTCTCTCGCAACCCGCGCAGCACCTCCCAGGTGCGGGCGCGCGTCTGCGGGTCGAGCCCGGTCGTCGGCTCGTCGAGGAACAGGATCTCCGGGCGGTGGACCAGGCCGCGCGCGATCTCCAGCCGCCGCTTCATGCCGCCCGAGAAGGTGCGCGTCAGGTCCTTCCGCCGGTCGTCGAGGTCGACGAACTGCAGCGACTCGTCGATCCGCGCGCGGCGCTCGGCGCGCGGCACCCGGTAGGCGACCGCATGGAGCATCAAGTTCTCCTCGGCGGTCAGGCGGTCGTCGAGCGCCGGGTCCTGGAAGATGACGCCGATCCGCCGGCGTACCTCGTTGGGCGAGGCCGCGACGTCCAGCCCCGCCAGCCGCGCCGTCCCCGAGGTCGCTTGCAGCAGCGTGCAGAGGATCTTGATGGTGGTCGTCTTGCCGGCGCCGTTGGGTCCCAGAAAACCGAAGATCTCGCCCGCCCCGACGGTGAAGCCGATGCCGCGCACCGCCTCGACCGCGTCGTAGCGCTTCTTGAGGTCGACGACTTCGATGGCCGCGTTCATGAGAGCGCACGGAGGCGTCGCAGGCGCAGCGGCGCGGCCGGCGGGGCGGCCTCGGCGCGCGCGCGCGCGGCGACGACCAGATCGTGCCGCGGCGCCAGCGCGCAGGCCGGGTCCGTCGCCGCGGCGTCGCCCAGCAAGGCAAAGGCCTGGCAGCGGCAGCCGCCGAAGTCGGTGGTCCGCTCGTCGCAGGTGCGGCAAGGGGCCGGCATCCAGGCCTCGCCGCGGAAGGCGCGGAAACCGGCGCCCTCGTTCCAGATGTCGCCGAGCGAGCGGTCGCGGACGTTGTCCCAGCTGGACGCCAGCGCGGCGATCTCTCCGGCCTGGTGGCAGGGCAGCGCGACCCCGTCGGGGGTCACGACCAGGTAGCGGCGCGCCCAGCCGTCCATGCAGGCGCGCGGGCGGTCGGCATGGTAGTCGGGGCGCACGAAGAGGACCTCCATCTTGCCACGCAAACGCGCGCGCGCCTCCGCCGCCGCTCGCCTGGCCTCCTCGACGGCCGCGCGCGAGGGCAGCAGCGCCTCGCGGTTGGCGAGCGCCCAGCCGAGGTATTGCGTGTTGGCCAGCTCGAGGCGCGCGGCGCCCAGGCGCTCGGCCAGCGCGACGAAGTCCTCGACGCGCGCGATGTTCCCCCGGTGGAGGACGACGTTGAGCGTGAGCGGCAGCCCGAGGGCGCGGGTGGCGGCCGCGGTGGCGAGCTTGGCGTCCATGTCGTTCCGTCCCGCAATCCAGGCCGCGCCGTGCGGATCGCTGTCCTGCACCGAAAGCTGCAGACTGTCGAGCCCCGCGGCCACCAGACGCGCGAGGCGCTCGGCGTCGGCCGGGATCCCGCTGGTGATGAGGTTGGTGTAAAGGTCGCTGGCCCGCGCCGCGGCGACCAGCGCCTCCAGATCGCCCCTGACCAGCGGCTCGCCGCCGGTCAGGTTGACCTGCAGCACGCCCAGCGCCGCTGCCTCGCGAAACACGCGCGCCCAGTCGCCGGTGGCAAGCTCGGCGTCGTGGCGTCCGAGCTCCAGGGGGTTCGAGCAGTAGGCACAGGAGAGCGGACAGCGGTAGGTCAGCTCCGCGATCAGCGTGTAGGGGCGCGGCGCGTCCTCTTGCTCTGCCTCTGCCTCTTTTTGTTTTTCGCTCACGGCGCGTGCACCACCAGGAGGCCCCGGTCCTCGAGCGCGCGCAAGAAGGCCAGCACCTCCTGCTCGATCCGCGCGGCCGGCACCGCGCCGTCGGCCGCCGCGACCAGCCGAGCGACGATCTCCCCGACCGTGCGGGGCTCGCCGCAGAGCGCGGCCACGCGCGCCGCCGTGTCGTTCAGCGCGAGCCCCTTCTCGGGATAGAGCAGCACCTGCTTCCCCGAGCGCGGGTCGAGCTTCAACCGGACCTGCCGCGCCAGGCTGAGCCGCGTGGTCCGGTCGATCATGCCGTGCCCCCCTCGCCGGCAGCGCCCGCCGCCTGCACGCAGTCGACCAGGTGCCAGAGGATCTCCGTCTTGCGCACCAGCGCCGCCACGCAGGCCTCCTGCAACGCGCGCGAGGTCGCGTGGGCCACCACGTAGGCCAGGCCCTCCTCGCCGTCGCGCCGCGCGCGCGGGACGCGGCCGCGGAAGTAGGCCAGCGCGTCGGCCCCCACCCAGGGGTAGTGCTGCTCCCAGGCGGCGATCCGCTTGGACATCAGATCGGGGGCGAACATCTCGGTCAGCGACGAGGCGACCGCCACCACCAGCGGGCTCTCCCGGCAGAGCGTGACGTAGCCGTCGCAAGCGAAGCGTACGCCCGGCAGCACACGCCGGCAGGAGGCCACCTCTTCGCGGTCGAGCCCCACCGCCTCGGCCAGCCGCAGCCACTGCGCGAGCCCCCCGCTGTCGGGGCCGTCGCCGTCGTGGTCGTGGATGCGCCGGATCCAGGCCCGCCGGAAGGCCGGGTCCTCCGACTTGGAGACGATGATGGCGTCCTTGATGGGGATGCGCGTCTGGTAGTAGTAGCGGTTCAGCGTCCAGGTCTGCAGCTCGGCGCGCGACAATTTCCCCGCGTGCATGCGCTGGTGGAACGGGTGCTGATCGTGGTAGCGGCGCACCCCCTCGGCGCGCAGCCGGGCCGTGAGCTCCTCGGGCCCCCAAAGCGCCGACTCCCCGGCCGCGCTCACAGCGCCAGCTCCAGGCCGTCGGCGGCGACTTCGATCCCCGCCGCCTCGAGCGCGCG
>DATNDC010000087.1:0-7399 GCA_035607055.1 Polyangia bacterium | reverse complement strand
GCGCCGACGCGCCCGCAGCCGTCACGCCGACCCCGGCCAGCCTCCTGACCGGCGACGCGCGGGCGGCCCTCCGCTGGCTGGCGCCCCTGCTGGTGAGCGGCAACGGCAGCGGCTTTCAGGCCCGGCTGCCGTACGACCTCGACCTTCGCTGAGGCGCGCCGCGGGCCCGAGCGTAACCGGCGCGCGGCCGCAGCGTAGACTTCACGGAGGGCGAACATGAACTCGAGACCTGGCAAGCTGATGCGCGCGCTCGCAACGACGGCCGCCGCGGCCGCGGTCCTGGGCGCCGGTTTCTACTGCAGCCGCGCCGCCGCCGGCCCCCACGACGCCGTCAAGCTCCCGTCCCCGGCCGTCGACCTGCCGCGCGCCGCCAGGCCCGGCAAGCAGACCGTCGTCTTCGCGGGCGGCTGCTTCTGGGGCGTTCAGGCCGTCTTCCAGCACGTCAAGGGCGTCACCGAGGCCACCTCCGGCTACGCCGGCGGCGCCGCCGGCACGGCCACCTACCCGCAGGTCAGCACCGGCGACACCGGCCACGCCGAATCCGTTCGGGTGACCTTCGACCCTGCGCAAGTGACGTTCGGCCAGCTCCTGAAGGTCTTCTTCTCCGTCGCCCACGACCCGACCGAGCTCAATCACCAGGGCGCCGACGAGGGGTCCCAGTACCGCTCCGCCGTCTTCTTCACCACCCCCGACGAGAAGCGCGTCACCGACGCCTACGTCGCCCAGCTCGATCGCGCCAAGGTCTTCCCCGACCGCATCGTCACCCAGGTGGTGCCGCTGCCGGCCTTCTACCCGGCGGAGGCCTACCACCAAGACTACGCCTCCCGCCACCCCGACGAGCCCTACATCATGTTCAACGACGCGCCCAAGGTCGCTCACCTGCGACAGCTCTTCCCCGACCTCTATCGCGGCCAGTAGCAAGAGCGACGCGGCGACTGACGCGCGCCTCGTGTATATTCAGCGTTCCGACGGGGCGTGGCGCAGCCTGGTAGCGCGTCTGCTTTGGGAGCAGAATGTCGGAGGTTCAAATCCTCTCGCCCCGACCGAGTTAACTCCGCGCGGATCCCTTCCGACGGCTACACGCGCGATCGGGGGTGCGTGGGCCTTTCCGACCCCCGGTAGTAACCGGGTGGTAATTGGAGCCGCTTTTCGCGCGCCAGCGGCGGGCGGCGGCGAGTCCGGGGCACGGCCCGCCAAGTAGACCAACTGCGCGGCGCCCCGAACGAGAGGCGCTCGCCCTCACGCTTGAGGTAGTGGACCGCGCCACCTCGAAGATGGGCTGCGAACTTGCCATCGCGACCTCCTGAAGGTGCGGGGGCGGCTTTGCTGGTATTGCTACGTTCCGTTCGAGCTGCTGGCCGCGTCGCCCAAGAAATCACAATGGGCCAACCCGCGTGATTTGGTGGATCGTTACCTCGAGCTGACTCCTCGTCCACCGGTGCCAGACCTCTCCGGCGGACAGCCGGAGCTTACGCCCGAGTGGGTCCTGTGGACGATCGATGCACTGGAAGCGCGCCAGCAAGAGCGTTCCGTCTATCTATGGTCAGACGACAATCTATCAACCGATGTACGCATAGACAGGATGCTTGGCCGCGTCTATCCCCACCACTCCTACAAAGCCGATAGATGGCCGTGGTGCAGACCTTCAGCCGTTCTGCTGCTCCCTTCATGCTGAGTAGCTGGCGCGAGCTGCTCGAGAGGCGCCGTCCGAGAGATCGCCCAGCGGCACGACCGGACCTGAACGTCCGCGCCGATTCAAGTCGGCGAAATGCCGAGCTCGGCGAGGCGGCGCCGAAGGAACCGGCCCTCGGCTTCGTTGCCGACCAGGGCCAGGGCCTGGCGATAGGCGGCGGCCGCCTCGTCGAGGCGACCGAGGCGGCGCAGCAGGTCGGCGCGCGCGGCTGGCAGGAGGTGATAGCCGGCGAGCGTTCCCCCGGCGGCGAGCGCGTCGAGGCGGCGCAATCCTTCCTCGAGCCCATCTCCCGGGCCGTCGGCCATCGCCACAGCGGCGGCGTGGTTCAGCGCCACGACCGGAGATGGGTGGCGGGCAGCGAGCAACGCGTAGAGGCTGGCGATCTCGCGCCAGTCGGTGTCGGCGGCGCGCGCCGCGCGCGCGTGGACGCCGGCGATCGCTGCTTGCAGCGTGTAGGCGCCGAAGGGATCGGCGCGCAGCGCCTCTTCGACCAGCGCCAACCCCTCCTGGATCGCGTCGGCGTGCCAGCGCGAGCGGTCCTGGTCCTCGAGGAGCACGAGGTCGCCACCGGCGGCGACGCGCGCGTCGCGCCGCGCGTCGGTGAGGCGCATGAGGCCCAGCAGCGCGCGCGCCTCGGGGCGGGCCGGCATGAGCGCCACCAGCAGGCGGCCGAGACGAATCGCCTCGGCGCACAGATCGGCGCGCACGAGCGCCGCGCCCGAGCTGGCGGCGTAGCCTTCGTTGAAGATCAGGTAGACCACCGCGAGCACGGCGTCGAGCCGCTCGGGCAGCTCGTCGGGATCGGGCACGCGGTAAGGAATGCCGGCGTCGCGGATCTTGCCCTTGGCGCGCACCAGCCGCTGGGCCATCGTCGACGGCGGCACCAGAAAAGCGCGCGCGATCTCCTCGGTCTCGAGGCCGCCGAGCGCGCGCAAGGTAAGCGCCACCTGCGCCTCGATCGCCAGCGCCGGGTGGCAGCAGGTGAAGATCAGGCGCAGCTGATCGTCCTCGACGGTGCGCTCGTCGCCGTAGAAGATGCCGGGCCCGGTCGCGCTGTCGCCTTCGGCCGCCAGCTCGGCGTGCTTGGTCTCGTGCAGCGTCGTCTGGCGCCGCTGATCGATCGCTTTGTTGCGCGCGGTTCGAATCAACCAGGCGCGCGGGTTGTCGGGCGCTCCGCCGTCGGCCGGCCACTGGGCGAGCGCCGCCTCGAAGGCAGCGGCCAGCGACTCCTCGGCGAGGTCGATGTCGCCGAGGAGTCGAATCAGCGTCGCCAGGATCCGCCGCCGCTGCTCGCGGAACAGACGCTCGACCGCCTCGCGCTCGGGTTGCATTGTCGCTGCCATCATAGCGAGAGCGGGGGGCCTGGGCGCCCGCGAGCGAGCGTCAGCGAGCGGTGGGCCGCGGGTAATCCGGCGGCAGCTGCATCACCGGACGCACCTCGATGCTCCCCACCTGGGCGCCCGGGATGCGGGCGGCGAGCTTGGTGGCCTCGTCGAGGTCCTTCGCCTCGACCAGGTAGTAACCGCCGAGCTGCTCGCGCGTCTCGGCGAACGGGCCATCGGTGGTCAGCGTCTTGCCGTCGCGCACGCGCACGGTGGTCGCGGTCGCGGTCGGTTGAAGCGCATCGCCCGCCTTCATGTTCCCGCCCTTGATGAGGCTCTGGGTGTAGTCGCGGTAGGCGCGGAACATCGCGTCGCGGTCGGCGTCCGTTGCGGACTTCATGGCGGCTTCGTTTCCGTAGATCAGCAACATGTACTGCATGGCGTCTCTCCTGTCCGAGGGTTGAAAGGCAAGTTCCGCCAGTGAGTCGATCGGCGGCGCGCCGGATCGACAGGCCTTCGCTGTTTTTTTCCCGCCACGAGCGAGCTCGGCTGGCCAAGCCGGCGGACAGGGAACCTACCATCGATGTCTGCCAACCCGGACCTCAGCCGCGCGGCCGGCCCCGGCGCGCTACGCTTCCCGCCTGATGGCCGCTGTTCCGCATCCACTCCCCCGTCCCGCGCCGCCTGCACCCGACGTGCCGCTGCGGGCGCGACTCAAGGCGAGCGCGACGCACTCGGCGCGCGCGCTGAAGCTGGTCTGGGATTCGGCGCCCGGCGGGGTGCTCGCGCTCGGGCTCTTCACCATCGTGGCGGCGGCCTTGCCGCCCTTCGTCGCCTACGTCGGCAAGATGATCATCGACGCCGTCGTCGCGGCCCACGCGGACGGGCCCGGAATCGCCCGGGCGGCCGGCGCCAGCCGGGCGCTCCGCCTGGTCGCCGTCGAGCTGGGGGCGGTGGTGCTGATGGCCGGCTGCGAGCGGGTGCTGGGGCTGGTCCGGCAACTGGTGGGACTGCGCCTGGGGATCGATCTCAACGTGCGAATCTTGGAAAAGGCGCTCCGGCTCGACCTCGGGCACTTCGAGGACGCCGAGTTCTACGACAAGCTGACGCGCGCGCGGCGCGAGGCCTCCACCCGCCCGTTGTCGTTGATCCAGAGCAACTTCCAGGTCGTCCGCAACGGCTTGACGCTGGCGGGCTACATCGCGCTGCTGATCCGGTTTTCCCCCTGGATGGCGCTGGCGGTGTTGGTGGCGACCATCCCCGCTTTTCTCGCCGAGGCGCGGTTCTCCGGGGCGGCCTTCCGGTTGCGCAACTGGCGCTCGCCCGACTCGCGGCGGCTCACCTACCTCGAATACGTGCTGGCCAACGACGAGCACGCCAAGGAGGTGAAGCTGTTCGGCCTGGGGCCGCTGTTGCTCGCCCGGTACCGGACGCTGGCGGAGACCTTCTTCGCCGACGATCGACGGATCGCCGTCCAGCGCGCCGGATGGGGCTACGTGCTGTCGTTGTTGAGCACGGTCGTGTTCTACGGCTGCTACGCGACGATCGTCGCCCTCACCGTGGCGGGGCGGTTGTCGCTGGGCGACATGACGCTGGGGCTGGTGGCGTTTCGTCAGGGGCAGCAGAGCTTTCAGGCGGTGCTCTCGGCGCTGGGAGGGATGTACGAAGACACGCTCTACATGGCGAACCTGTTCGACTACTTCGCCATCCCCACGGGCGCGCCGCAGGTCTCGGGGCCGATCGCAGCCGTCCGCGCGGAAGAGGGGATTCGTTTCGAAGGGGTCGGCTTCCGATACCCGGGCGCCGGCCCGGACGGCGAGCGCTGGGCGTTGCGGGGGGTGGACGTCTTCATCCCGAAGGGGCAGAGCCTGGCCCTGGTCGGCCAGAACGGCGCCGGGAAGACCACCTTCATCAAGCTCCTGGCCAATCTGTATCAGCCGACGGAAGGGCACGTGTTGCTCGACGGGCGGGACCTGCGCAGCTGGAACGAGACGGAGCTGCGGCAGAGGATCGGCGTCATCTTCCAGGACTTCAACGAGTACCAGCTCGCGTTGCGCGAGAACGTCGCCTTCGGGAGCGTCGAGCACCTGGCCGACGATCTCCGGGTGGCGCGGGCGGTCGAGCGCGGCGGCGCCCAAGAACTGACGGCCGGCCTGGCCGGCGGCCTCGAGGCGCAGCTCGGCCGCTGGTTCGGCGGCGGCGTCGAGCTGTCGGGCGGGCAGTGGCAGAAGGTGGCGCTCGCGCGCGCCTTCATGCGGGAGGAGGCCGACATCCTCATTCTCGACGAGCCGACGGCGGCGCTCGACGCCGAGGCAGAGCACGCCGTCTTTCAGCGCTTCAAGGCGCTGGCCGCCGGGCGGACCACCATCTTGATCTCCCACCGGTTCCCGACCGTGCGGATGGCCGATCGGATCCTGGTGCTGGAGGCGGGGCGCGTGGTGGAGGACGGCGCCCACGCCGAGCTGGTCGCGGCCGGACAGCGCTACGCGCGCATGTTCGGGCTCCAGGCAGCCGGTTATCGCTGAGGCCTCGACGGCATCGAGGGACGCCTCGGTCTCTTACTGGGCCGCAGCGTCCCGCGCGCTCCCGACCAGACCCTCGACACGATGGGCGTGCCCGACATCCATGCCTGCCGCGTCTCGGTGTTCGCGCGCGGCCGACACCTCGGCGACTTCTTCCCCGGCTGGGTCTCCAAGATCGAGCTGCCCGACGGCGGCGCCGTCCACCTCTCGACCCGGCCGAGCACGCGGACGAGCGGCCTGCGGGTGAGTTCGGCGACCAGATCACCGTCATCGGGAGCGCGCTAGCCCAGTGAGGCGCGCCTGACCTAGCAACCGGGTGCGATCACCTCTAGCAGCCCTAACTAACCGACCGGCGTACCGGCCGGAAAGGCTGGGACGCAGATCCGCTCGGGATTCACATGGACGTGGCCCGAGACGCACGACCACGCGAAGTGGGCCATCACGAAGGACAACAACTGGGTGTGCGTCGGCGACATCAACAGCATGATCTCGCAGCGCAAGCGCGGGGGCGGCACGATCGCGTTCCAGTCCGCGCCGCTCTGGAAGGCCCTCTCGAAGACAGATCTGATCCTCGCCCCGCCGGGCCACTCGCGAGACGAGGCGCGTGCGCTCATCCAGAAGAAGAAGCACGCGGCCGAGCAGCCTTTGCTCGGTCGGCGCTAGCGCGACTCCGGAGCAACTCCTTCGAGCCGCCGTGAAAGCTCGGCGATCTCCTCGCGGCTGTACGAGAGATGCCCCCGCTTCGTCGACGGCGGCCGCTTTGCGACGGAGAGCCCCGGGCGCCATTCCTTCGCGGGCCGGATCGGTCGTGCGGTGAACCCGCCGCCGCAATTGGGGCAGACGTTGCGTAGTTCGTCTCGAACGCACGCTTCGCAGAAGGTGCATTCGTACGAGCAGATGCGTGCTTCCGTCGACGACGGGGGCAGGTCCTTGTCGCACATCTCGCAGTTGGGCCGTAGCTCGAGTGCCATGATGGCTGAGGATAGGTCGTTCAAGTTCCCGAGGCCATGTCAGCCCCCGTCCCGCGCCAGCGCCGCGCGCAGCACCAGGCCGAGCGCGATCAACACCAAGAGCGCCCCCGGCGGCACCAGGAGCGCGCCGAGCCCGGGGTCGCCGCCGTGCGCGTAGAGCCCGCCAGCCAAGAAGCCGGCGGGGATAAGCAGCGTGCCCGCGACCAGGCACGCCGAGGCCGCCGCCGGCAGGCGCCCGGGCAGGAGCGGCAGCGCCGCCGCCAGTCCGAGGTTGACGAGGCCGAGCCCGATGCCGTGCGCGTGCGCCAGCGTGAAGAGGAAGCGGCGCGTCTCGCCGGCGACGCCGAGGTACCACGGCGCCTTGAACGCGTGCAGCGACTCGAGCACCACGCCGAGCGCGGCGAAGCCGAAGAGCGCCGCGGCGCCGACGCGCAGATGCAGGAGCTGAGCGCGGCGATGGGTGGGGTGCGCGGGCCCGCTCATTCGGCCAGGAACATCTGATCGGTTTCGTCGCGCTCGGCCGCCAGCCGCTCGAACTCCCCGCGCGAATACGACATCTGGATTTCGCCCTCCGGCTTTCGGGCCAGCCGTGCGCGCGCCTCGCGCTGCGCCGCCCAGCGCGACTCCTCGCTGCCGACGTAGTCGTACGCCAGATCGGCGAAGCCGGGGATGGTGCGCAGCGAGCGGATTGCCGTGTAGCGGATGGCGGAGTAGTCGTCGTCGAGGAGCTCGACGAGGAACGGCGCCATCGCGGCGTGGCCGGCCGCCGCGTAGGCGGCGATGGCGCGCACGCCCGCCTCGCCGCGCGCGATGTAGAGCGCGCCGGCAGCGGTGCCGCGCTCGTCGGCGTCGAGCGTCGGCGCTGGCGTGCCCCACAAGCGCGCGAGCGCG